>JAWXUY010000190.1:0-3915 GCA_044425885.1 bacterium
ATAAGATTTCCTGTTTCTTGTAAACTACCTGTTGTAAAATTTTTAGTCATCGCCACTGGTTTAACCCCTAAACCTACTTGTAAATTAACTGGTTTTCCTGTATCAGCTGCATCTAAACTAGCTCTTTCCATCGTTTGATATAAAAGAGTTTGGAACTCTGTTCTCTCTTTTTTATAACCTGTTGTATTAACATTGGCTATATTATTTGAAATAGTATCTACACTTAACTGCTGAGTTGTCATACCCGCTGCAGCAGTCCATAATGAACGCATCATAATTTTTGTCCTCCTAAAATCTAGTTAACTTTTTTATTATATTTTTATTATTATATTTTTATTTTTATTATTATATTTTTATACTTTTCTAGCTATATCACTAACAGCTTTTCCAAGTATAGCATCTTGAGTCTGCACCAACTTCTGTCCTAACTCATAAATCCTAGCAACTTCTATCATTTTTACCATTTCTGTTACCGTATCTACGTTAGATGACTCTAAATATCCTTGATAAACCATAGCATTACTCTCTATTATCACAGTATCCTCATCATCTATAGCTTCATATATGTTCTCGCCACATTTTCTTAGAACCTCTGTATTTTCAAAATCTACTATTCTTAGTTTATCTACATATTCTCCGCTTAAATAAAAGCTTCCATCTTCATCTACAAATACATCTACTGAATTTGCACTTATAACACCATTTTCTCCTAAAACATATTCACCCTGCTTAGTTACAAGATTTCCTTCATGATCTAGCGTAAAACGTCCATCTCTTGTATATTTTTCTACAACATCTCCATTTTCATCAACAGTAGCAATACAGAAAAAGCCATCTCCTTCTAGCGCTAAATCAAAAATACCTTCTGTTGGTATTAAACGTCCTGCTGAAAAGTCAGTATGTACAAGACTAACATAATTACCTAATGCCATTTTACCTATTTCACTATCATACTTTTGTATGCCATATCCAGTTGACTCATCATTTAAAACTTTAAACATAGTTTCTGAAAAAGTCTGAATAGATATTTCATCTCTTTTAAAACCTGTAGTATTTTCATTGGCTATGTTATTGGTAATAACATCCATATTTTTCATTTGAGTTATCATGCCTATTCCAGCAGTATATAAAGCTCTATTCAAAAGATAGTCCTCCTTTAATATTTATTTTTTTTAAATTATTTATTTTTTTTAAATTATTTATTTTTTTAAATTACTATTTTTTTAATTATCATTTTTTTCAGAATTAGCATTTTCATTAGTGCTAGTTGAGTTATTTTCAATATTTGTGTTATCTTTGTACTTAGATTTATTAGAATTCTTGAGTCCTTTTAAATTAAACATTTTAAATATTTTATTTATAAAGCCAATAGTCCTGTTGTTTTTAATATATTCTGACTTTCTAAACTTATAGTTATACTCTATATGTTTTCCAGTTCCGATAGCCACACAACTTATAGCATCTGTTGCTAATACTGCATTTATTTGAGTTCTTTCTTTTATTGCTTTATCTAGTCCATGTAATAAAGAGCCTCCTCCTGTCATAACTATCCCTCTTTCATACACGTCTGAGGCAAGTTCTGGCGGTGTTTGTTCTAATACTTGCTGAACTGCTTCTTCAATCATGACTACTGCTTCTTCAAGTGCTTCGTAAATTTCTTCTGATGTAATTGTGATAGTTATTGGCAATCCTGTAACAAGATTTTTACCACCTATATCCATTGATAATTGTGCTGATAATTTATGTGCTGTTCCTATATTTATTTTCAGCTTTTCTGCTGATTTTTCTCCAATAAGCACATTATGTTTTTTTCTTATATATCGCACTATCATCTCATCGAAGTCATCTCCAGCTACTTTAATAGAAGATTTTACAACTTCTCCGCCCAAAGATATTACCGCTATATCACAAGTCCCTCCGCCTATATCTATAATCATATTTCCACAAGCTCTTGTTATATCTATTTCAGCCCCTATAGCTGCCGCTATAGGTTCTTCTATTACATAAACTTCTCTTGCTCCTGTATCTTTTACGGCATCTTGAACTGCTTTTCTCTCTACTGCGGTAACCTCAGAAGGCACACAAACTGAAACACGTGGTTTTCTTGAGCTATTTCCAATTGCTTTTTTTAAAAAATGCTTTAGCATCGTTTCTGTAGCATTATAATTAGAAACAACTCCTTGTCTAAGAGGTCTTATAACTGTGATATTGTCTGGAGTTTTCCCTATCATTTGACTAGCTTCTTCACCTATTGCAATAACTTGATTATCGTATGTATCTATGGCAACAACAGAAGGTTCATTAATAATAATACCTTTATTTTTGACATACACAAGTATACTCGTTGTCCCTAAATCAATTCCTATATCAGAGTTAAACATTATTATTTTATTTCTCCCTTAAAATTTTACAATATTATTACTCTAATATATTATATCACTATTTATATCATTTTTCTACTAAATTCTATTAAATTTTATATTAAATTATTTTCTATATTTTTAGAGTTTTTTCAACTATTTTTATTTTTTAAAAATTTATAGTCAAAAACTAGTTCCAATATTATAGCTATTTGTTATAATTCTAGCAATATTATAATAGCATATATATACTTATTAGTCAATACTAAAACATAATACCCTTTTAAACCTAAATTATTTATTCACAAAAATTTGTATTATAATTTTATAAAATTTTTCAAAAAAATATTTGGCAAAATCAAAATTTTATGATAAAATGATAGTAATATAAATTTTAAACATATAATTTACTTATTGAATTATATATTTATCGGCTAAAAAGCAAATTAAATTTAGATAAAATATTAAAAATTTATAAAAATATTAAAAATATTAAATAGGGGAGAGTTACTTATGGAATTTAATCTGATGAATATAGACATGCTAAAAGAAGTTGCTAATATTGGCACTGGTAATGCCACTACAAGTTTATCTAAGCTTATAAATCAACGTATCGCTATGGACGTTCCTACTGTCAATATGCCTGCTTTTGACCATCTTGCAGACCATATAGGAGGCGCTGAAGCTTTAATAGCTGGTCTTTTAGTCTCTGTTTCTGGTGACATAGATGGCTTAATGCTTTATCTCATGACTGAGCAAGCCGCTTGTAATCTTGCAAACACTTTAATGGGTTCTGAAAAAGATAGTTTTGTAGATTTTAACGAGTTAGAAACTTCTATGCTTACAGAAATAGGTAATATTCTAACTAGTTCTTATTTAACTGCTCTTTCTCAACTCATGAATTACAAAATTACTCAATCTGTCCCTTCTTTAGCTCTAGACATGGCTAACGCTATATTAAGTTTACCTGCTACAGAGTTTAGTTATGTTGCCGATAAAGTCTTATTTATAGAGTCTCGCTTTGGTCTTTTTGAAGAAAAAAATAACAAACATGAAAATTCCTCGGTCTTTACTGCTTCTTCTGATGAAGATATAGCAGGTTTCTTTATGCTTATCCCTGCTGCTAACTAGTATTTTAGACTTATTTTTTTATTTAATATTTTTAAATTACTCTCTCAAAAAAAATAATATATCAAATCTTATTTAATATATTATTTTATTTTATTTCTAATCTATCTTTTCCCTAGTCCTACTTACTCACTTTACTCCATCACCATATTACAAACTCACAAACTCATAAGCTCACAAAAAAAAATACTACCTTTTATTCTTATAGCCAGTTTATAGCTTATAATAATAAAGGAGTAGTTTTTTTAAAAAGATTTATTTAATTTAATATTATTTATTTATTTTATTCTTGCTCTTGTAAAATGTTCATCGCCACCTTTGTAAGATTCAACGTATTTTGGGTACGTTTCGTGGTGGTTTTGAAGAAAAAAATAATAAACATCAAACTTCTTCTGTCTTTACTGCTTCTTCTCAAGAAGATATAGCA
>JAWXUY010000006.1:0-21549 GCA_044425885.1 bacterium
TGATGAAGAAGAATATGATGATAACCTTCCTAACGATGAAGAAGAAGAAAATGATGATTTAGATAATAATCTTCCTAACGATGATGAAGAAGAATATGATGATTTAGATAATAATCTTCCTAACGATGAAGAAGAAGAAAATGATGATTTAGATAATAATCTTCCCAACGATGATGATTATGAAGATGAAGATGAAGATGAAGATGAAGATGAAGATTATGAAGATGAAGAAGATGAAAAAGTATACACAGATACTTTAGCAGAAAATTTCTCTTATAAAAAAATAAATAGTAATAGTGAGATAGAAATTACTGGGTATAACGACACAATCTCAAATGATTTAAATTTAGTTATCCCATCAACAATAGAGGGCTTACCTGTTACCTCTATCGGTGATTCAGCTTTTGAAAGTTGTTCAGAGTTTTATGGTACTTTAACTATCCCAGAGGGTATAACTTCTATCGGAGAAAAGGCTTTTTATTATTGTAATAATCTAATTGGTGATTTAACTCTACCTAGTACGCTTAAATCTATCGGAAATTCAGCTTTTACTGATTGTAGCAAGTTAACAGGTGATTTGAAAATCCCAGAGGGTATTACAAAAATAGGTTCTGATACTTTTTATTATTGTAGTGGGTTTAATGGCAAATTAACTCTCCCTAGTACTCTGACATCTATAGGTGATTATGCTTTTTATACTTGTAACAGCTTAACAGGTGATTTGAAAATCCCAGAGGGTGTTACAACGATAGGCGATCATACTTTTAGTTCTTGTTCAAGTCTCGATGGAAAATTAACTCTACCAAGCACTCTTACTACGATTGATGAATTTGCTTTTCATTATTGTAGTAGTTTAACAGGTGATTTAAATATACCATCTAGCGTTACAGATATAAGCAATTATGCTTTTTATAATTGTGAGAGTCTAACAGGAAATTTAATTCTATCATCTAGCATTAAAACAATCGGTGATTATGCTTTTTGGGGTTGTTCTAATTTAAGTGGAGAATTAAAAATACCAACAAGTGTTACAACTATAGGCAGTTGTGCTTTTTATGAGTGTAATGGCTTTGATAAAGAAGTAACGATTTTAGGTAATGTAACAAGTCTTAATCTATCGCACACTTTCCCAAATGATATGAAAGTTATATATGACACGAGCTCACCAAGTGGCAAATTTAAAAATGCAATTAGCTTAACTATTTTCGATAATTTTTTTGAAGAAGTAGAGATTGTATATTTTCCAGTAGAGTTTGATAGTGGCTGGAGTTCAGTGGCTGATAGCCGTGTACAAGAGGGCGATACATATTACTATGTCTTTAAAATAGATAGCGATGACTCAAGCAAAGATATTCATGCTTATCCATCTTATTCGCCTTCTTCTACAACTACTACTACTACTCAAACTACTACTAAAGAAACTACTACTCAAACTACTACTAAAGAAACTACAACTCAAACTACTACTAAATCTAGTTCTTCAAGTAGTGGAGGTTCAAGCTCAGGAGGTAGTTCATCAGGGGGTAGTTCTTCGAGTGGTAGTAGTTCAAGCTCAAGTTCAAGTAGCACTACAACTACTGAAAGTACTACTGAAAACACTACCAAAATAACAACTGAAGCTACTACTGAAATGACTACTGAAAGTACTACTGAAATAACAACTGAGGCTACTACTGAAAGTATTACAAATTCAGAAAATTCAACGTCTATAGAATTATTATTAGATGTACAAGAAGACTTAAATATAGGGCTTAAAGTCCAAGTGAATTCAGATTTAAAAGTCAAGTTACTTGAACTAGATGAAAGCAGTGATGACTACAAAACTAAATTAGATGAAGTGAAAGATGAGTATTATCAAGAGATTATAGTGAAATATGATGACCTTGCCTCTAAACATTGGGGAAGACATTCTATATCATTTTGTCTTCAACAAGGTTATTTTAATGGTGTCTATGGAGATGAAGAAGTAGAATCTAAAGCAAAATCATTAGAAGAAGATATACTAGAAGAAGATATATTAGAAGAAGCACAAAGCTTTGGGACGGATATTGAAGCAACTCGTTTAGAAATAGTTAGAGTTCTTGCTAATATGGTAGATGATATCGGTGAAGTTACTTATAATGGTGAGTTTGAAGATATTGAATTGAATTCATTAGGTTCAGACGCTATAGCTTGGGCTGTAGAAAAGGGTATCACAAAAGGCTTAACTGAAACTAGTTTTGCTCCAAGTGATAGTGTGACACGTCAGCAGATGGCTATATTCTTTAATAGACTTGTAAAAGAATTAGGCGTAGAATTACCAGTGAAACATGAAGAAGTAACGTTTTTAGATGCGGAGAGCATATGGAGTGATGAAGAAACACAAGAAAGTGTAAAAACGCTACAACAAGCAGGTATAATACAAGGCTACAACGGTTACTTTGATCCAAATAATCCTATTACCAGAGCGCAATTGGCAACGATGGTTGAAAATCTTGTAGATGCTTTAACTCAAAAATAACAAAAAACAACAAAAAATATTAATAATAAAAAATAATAAATATTTTTATTGATAAAATTAGACTAATTATGCTATAATAGATTTAGTATAAATTAGTCTAATTTTAATAACTTAATATTTTAATAATTTAGTAAAAATAAAGAAAGGGTTTTAATATTTTATGTTAAGAAAAAATAATAATAAAAATAAAAGTATAAATCAAAAAAATTTAATGATAGGGGTTATGGGTATCTCGATGTTAGCGACTATCCCGCCTACTTCTATGTTAGCTCCGATTAGTGTATTTGCAGAGGATGATATTTTAGCTGACTTCTCTGGTGAGCTAGTAGAAGTTGATGGTATTACAGGGGGGAAAATTGGTTTTGATAGCGCAACTGGTATGATTACTTTTGTAGAGCCAGAAGTTACTTATGCCAATATCCCTGCTACTATCAACGGCGTAAATGTTACTAGCATAGATGAGCTTGCGTTTCAATTTTGTGAAAATCTCACGAGTTTAACTCTACCTAGTACGATGGAGGCAATAGCTTATAATTCTTTTCAAGGAACTAGCACACTTTATAGCATAACTGTAGATGAAGATAATCCTTACTTTTCAGCTACTAATGGCGTATTATTTAACAAAGATTTTACAAAGTTAGTTTCTTATCCAGCAGGAAATCCTCAAAATAATTTTGAAATTCCTGAAACTGTTACTGAAATAGGTGATTATGCTTTTAGTGATGTTAGCGATTTAACAACTGTTAAAATTCCTAATAGTGTTACGACTATTGGGAGTTGGGTATTTAATAATGCCCATGATCTTACTAGCATTCAGATTCCTAATAGTGTTACGAGTATTGGATATGGGCTATTCGCAAATTGTAGCTCTCTTACTAATGTAGTACTTCCAAATTCTATCTCTACTATAACTGATTATTTATTTTATGGTTGTTCAAGTTTAGCTTCTATTAGCATACCAGATAGTATTACTACTATAGGCAATGCTGTTTTTTATAAGTGTGCCTCTCTTACTAGTCTAGAAATACCACACGGCGTTACGACTATAGGCAATCTAATTTTATGCGATAGTGTAAATGTTAATACTTTAAGTATACCGACTTCTGTTACTAGTATAGGTGATGCTATAGCTTTTAATGCTGATACTTTCTCTAGTATTCTATATGCTGGAACAGAGGAGCAGTGGAGTGCTATTCAAATAGCCAAAGACAACAATAATAGGTTTTTAGAGGCTACTATTACATACAATAATCAATCAAGTACTACTACTCCTACTACTCCAGATGTTTCTACTAACACAACTTACAATCTACCTTTTACAGATATTCCTACTAGTGCAGATTATGTAAGTCAGCTTGAGTATTTATACAATAATGAAATCATAAATGGTACAACTGATACAACTTTCTCGCCTAGCGACACTATGACAAGAGCTATGCTTGTTGTTATGCTTTATCGTATGGAAGGTTCTCCTGAAGTTGCTCATGCTGGTTTTAGTGATGTGAGTGAGTCAGATTGGTATTCTAGTGATATATCTTGGGCAAAAGAAAATGGTATAGTAAATGGTACAACTGATACGACTTTCTCGCCTAACAACTCTCTTACTAAAGAGCAAGTAGTAGCGATAATCGACCGCTATTACGAGTATAAAGGCTATCAACTAGCAAATACAAAAGAGGGAAGTATAGCGGACTCTGGCAGTGTTTCTAGCTGGTTTCAAGAAAATATCTCTAATATGTATCAATTAGGAATATTAAACACAGATGCAAGCAATAATTTTAATCCCCAAGATAATGCCACAAGAAGCGATGTAGCATATATGTTAGGCGAGTTATTATTAAAAGTTAATTAAAAAAATATAATTAAAAACTACTCCCACACTTTATAAAATAATAAAGTAAACGAGTAGTTTTTTTTATTATTATTTTACTCTTACAATATACAAATTTCTTACTTTATCTTACTTTATCTTACTTTAAAATGCTAAAAAGTTTTACATAATTTTATATTATAACTACAATTTATCTCCTAAATTCTTTATTTACCCTACCTAGTTATTAGTAGTGGTTCATTTATCCCAAATTTTAAAGCTAACTCCTAATATGCAATTTCTGTTGTTAAATATAATTTCACCACAAATAATTTAAAATCAAAACTATATTTTGCCATAAAAAATACCACTCTCCTATTTATTAGAATTCAAGTCTAACTTTTTGGGGTTCAGTACGTTAATTTAATAATATATAAGGATTTTTTATTTATTTATCCTGTAAATAAATAAATAAAATATTACTTATTCTCTACTGTTAATTTGACAGTCTTAATAAAATATATTATAATTATTATAGTTGAATAGTTATATTTCAATGCGTTAAAACTATCACCCCCCTAAAAGATTGAGCTTATCGCTATATTTTATGATGATTGTAAAAAACATACTTAACTATGATGCGCATAAGTTAGTAAAATATTTGTAAATTAACTAGTCAAATAATTTATATTAAAAATAAAATAAAATAAAATAAAAATAATTAAATGAGGTGTTTATTTGGACCTAAATAATAATAATAATAATAATAGTAGTAGTGGTAGTGGTAGTAATACCTATGATACTAGACAGTTAGAAGAAAAAGCTATTGTTATTGGCATAGATAAAAATAATGATATTATGACAATAGATGATAGCTTAGACGAGCTAGAAGAATTACTGAATACTGCTGGAGCTGTAGTAGTTGGACGTATGATACAAAAAAGAGAAAATATCCATAATGGTCACTATTTTGGCAAAGGCAAACTAGAAGAACTTAGGCTATACGCTGAAGAACTAGGAGCTGACACGATTGTTTGTGATGATGAGCTCTCTCCAAGCCAAATGAAAAATATGGCTAATATATTAAATCTTAAAATTTTAAATAGGTCACTTGTTATATTAGATATATTTGCAGGTAGAGCTACTTCAGCAGAAGGAAAAGTACAAGTAGAGGTAGCACAGCTAAAATACAAACTAACACATCTAGTAGGTAAAGGCAAATCAATGAGTAGGCTGGGCGGGGGCATAGGTACGAGAGGACCTGGAGAAAAGAAATTAGAAACAGATAGAAGAAATATAGCAGATAGAATAGCAGAGCTTAACCAAGAGCTTAAAAATATAGAACGTCATAGACAAGTTTTAAGAGAAAAAAGATTGAAAAACAAACAGCCTATAGTAGCTTTTGTAGGCTATACGAATGCTGGCAAGTCTACTCTCCTAAATACTATCACGAGTGCAGATGTACTAGCAGAAGATAAGTTATTCGCTACTCTTGATACTACTACCAGAAAAGTAATACTATCGTCAGGAGTCGAATATTTATTTACTGATACAGTAGGTTTTATCCAAAAGCTACCACATAATTTAATAAAGGCGTTCAGAGCAACTCTAGAAGAAACTAAATACGCTGACATATTAATTCATGTTGTCGACTGCTCTAACAATACTTATTTAGAACAAATGAAAGTTGTCTATAAGACGTTAGAAGATCTTGATTGCATGGATAAGCCTATGATAACTGTATATAATAAAATAGATTTGAATAATAATATAAATAATAATATAATTAAACTTTTACCACAAGATGAAAAAGCCTTAAAAAGCATAAAAATATCTGCTAAAACAGGAAAAAATATACCAGAATTATTATCTAACATAGAAGATATAATAAAAAATACTAAAAAAAGTATTCAGGTATTAATACCGTATGATAAATCAAGTATTATTAGTATTATTCACGGGAGATGCGAAATAATAAAAAATGATAATCTTGATGATGGTATGTTTTTTGAAATATATGCAGACCAAGAAATTGAAAATAAGCTAAAAGAATATATATTAAATAATTAATAGTTATATTATAATTTTAGCAATAACTTAAATGAGGTGAAAAATTATGAGAAAATATTTTGTTACTTTTTTAATTACATCTTTATTTTTAACATCATGCAATTCTAACAAGCCTGACTCTAATTCTACAAGCACAAGTTTAGAGCACGTAAATGATATAGATGATGGTAATAATTTAGAAGAAGAACAAAATAATAATGCAAATAATAACACAGGTAGTGGTGATAGTGAGGATACTACGAGCACTACTATAAATAGCAGTGATGAGAATGATGTAGAGATTAAGCCTAATATAAACATACTTACAAAAGATTTTAGTATATCGTATAATATAGATGACGAAAATTTTAAAGAAAGTTTATTGGAAAATTTTAAGCAAAACCTCTTAATTCAAGTAGGCTACAAAGATATTATTAGATTAGAATTTTTTCAAGTACCAGCGCAAACTATAAATATTAAGTCTTTTTATATAAAAAATAATCAAGTTATAGATAGCACGAGTGAGGATATTATAGTGCTAGATAAATCAGATAATTTAGATATGCCTTTGCTATATGATTTAGATGATTTAGAAATCCAAGCGGTTATTTATATTGTAGAAGTTAAATTTGAAAACTCTACTATTAATTATAGTTTTGCAGTAGAGATAGATAGACCTCTTAGCGAAAGAAGTATATTAGAAGAAGATAACTCTGTAACAGGTTATTTATCGAATGAGAATCAAGAGCTATATGATAAATATAAAATATCTCTTGATAAGGAATTATTAGTAGATTTAACGCCTTTTGAGGTGATAGAGCTATTTATACAAGCTAATAAAGAGTATGACTATAAAACAGCCTATAGTCTAATAGCTATTAAAGAGAATAGTTCGTTGGAGATGCCTTCTGAAAGCGAATACATCGAGAGCTTTATGGCACTAAATGCAGGTATGATAGAAGAATATATAGTTAACTTAGAAGCTACTCTAGAGGGTGAGTTTATCCAAGAGGGAGAAGATAGTGGTTATATATCATATGAAACTAGACCGTATACGCCTCTAGCTTTTGACTTAATAAAACAAGACGGGGTTTGGCTAGTGCAATATTTTATATATTAATATAAATAAATAATATTACTTGACTATTTTTGTTTTAATATAATATAATAATATAATAATAAAAATTTATGAAAAAAATTTAATAAAGGAGATTTTTTAAAATATGGTATACGATAAAGTTTTGACTAATTTGGATTTTGTACAACGTGAGAAAGAAATTCTTGAATTTTGGAAAGAAAATAAGATTTTTGAAAAGAGTATAGAAAGCCGTGAAGACGGAGATGTATTTACTTTTTTTGATGGTCCTCCTACAGCTAATGGTAAGCCTCACATAGGACATGTTTTAACAAGAGTTGTTAAAGATATAGTACCAAGATATAAGACTATGAAAGGCTATAAAGTGCTTAGAAAAGCTGGTTGGGATACACATGGACTACCTGTTGAGCTAGAAATAGAAAAGAAACTGGGTATAAGCGGTAAGCCACAAATAGAGGAATATGGGGTAGAGAGTTTTATAAAAGAATGTAAAAATAGCGTATTTACGTATGAGAGCCTCTGGCGTGATATGAGCGATAGAGTAGGCTTTTGGGCGGATATGGATAACCCATATGTGACTTACAAGAACGAATATATTGAGTCTGTTTGGTGGGCGTTAAAACAAATTTGGGATAAAGATTTATTATATAAAGGTCATAAAGTTGTGCCTTACTGCCCTAGATGCGGGACCTCTCTTTCTAGCCATGAGGTTACGCAAGGATATAAAGACGTAAAAGATAATACTGTTATTGCTAAATTTAAAGTTAAAGGGGCTAGTGACGAGTATATACTTGCTTGGACTACTACGCCTTGGACGCTTCCATCGAACGTTGCGCTCACTGTAAATGGGGCTGAAAACTATGTAAAAGTAGAAATAATTAATAACGAAGAAGATAATAATAAATATATATTAGCAGAAGCACTAGCAAGTAAAGTATTGGGTGACTTAGAGTATAATATATTAGAAAAATATAAAGGCGAAGATTTAAAAGATCTTGAGTACGAGCCATTATTTAATTATGCTGATAATATAGTAGAAAAGCATGATGGAAAAGCTTATTATATAGTTTGCGACTCTTATGTAACTCTTACTGATGGGACTGGAGTTGTACACTGTTCACCAGCTTTTGGGGAAGATGATGCCAGAGTAGGTAAAGCTAATAACTTACCTTTTGTTCAGCTAGTAAATACAGAAGGAAAATTTGTAGAAGAAGTAACAGATTGGGAAGGCGTTTTTGTAAAAGATGCTGATAAATCTATTATTAAAAAGCTACAAGCAGAAAATAAAATCTTTAAAGTAGAAGATTATGAGCATAGCTATCCATTTTGTTGGAGATGTGATACTCATTTAATTTATTATGCTCGTGATACTTGGTTCATAGAAATGACAAAAGTAAGAGATTTATTAGTTAAAAATAATAACACTGTAAACTGGATGCCTGAAAACGTAAAACAAGGTAGATTTGGTAATTTCTTAGAGAATGTAATCGACTGGGGATTATCTAGAGAGCGTTATTGGGGAACTCCACTTCCTATTTGGGAATGTGAATGCGGTCACCGTGAGGCGATAGGAAGTATAGAAGAATTAAAAGCTATGTCTAGTGATTGTCCTGATGATATAGAGCTTCATAAGCCTTATATAGATAACGTACATCTTGATTGTCCTAAGTGTAAAGCTAATAGCAAAAATAGCACTATGACGAGAGTGACTGAGGTTATAGACTGTTGGTTCGACTCTGGCTGTATGCCTTTTGCTCAATGGCATTATCCTTTTGAAAATAAAGAAGTCTTTGATGAGAATTTCCCAGCTGATTTTATTTCAGAAGCAGTAGACCAAACAAGAGGTTGGTTTTATACTCTTATAGCTATCTCTACTCTTTTATTTGATAAGTCGCCTTATAAGAACGTAATAGTACTTGGTCATGTACAAGATAAAAATGGTAAAAAAATGAGTAAGCACCTTGGAAACGTGGTAGACCCTTGGACAATTTTAGACTCTCAGGGGGCAGACGCTGTAAGATGGTATTTTTATACTAATAATTCTCCTTGGTTGCCAAGTAGATTTTATGAAGAAGCAGTAAACGAAGGTCAACGTAAATTTATGGGGACTCTCTGGAACACTTATGCGTTCTTTGTTTTATACGCAAATATAGACGATTTTAACCCAAATGATTATAAGCTTGAGTATGATAAATTATCTCCTATGGATAACTGGATTTTATCTAAGCTTAATTCTCTTATAAAATTTATAGACGAAGGGTTAGACAATTACAAGCTTACTGAAACATCACGTGCTATGGCAGAATTTGTGGACGAGCTAAGCAACTGGTATGTAAGAAGAAGTAGAGAGCGTTTCTGGGGCAAAGATATGCCACAAGACAAAGTGAATGCATATATGACTCTCTACACTGTCCTCACTACTTTTGCCAAGTTAACAGCTCCTTTTACTCCTTTTATAGCAGAAAGCTTATACCAAAATTTAGTATTAAAAGTAAATCCAAATGCTGAAAAAAGTATACACCTTTGTGATTTCCCAGTTTGCAATCAAGATTTAATAGATTTAGAGCTTGAGAAAAATATGGACACTGTTTTAAGTATAGTAGTGGCGGGTAGAGCTGGAAGAAATACTGCGAATATCAAAAACCGTCAGCCTATAGGCGAGATGTATATAAAAGCAGATATTAAGCTAGATGATATGTTTATAAGCATAATTCAAGAGGAGTTAAATATAAAGCAAGTCAAGTTTAAAGATGATGTTTCTAGTTTTACTAGCTATAGCTTTAAGCCTCAGCTCAGAACTCTAGGCAAAAAATATGGTAAGCTAGTACCGTCAATCGGAAATTATTTAAGAGAAGCTGATGGCATAACTTTAATGAATGAGCTTAAGCAAAACTCTTTAATCAAGTTTAGCATAGATGGCACTGAAATAGAGCTTTCAGAAGATGATGTTCTAATAGAAACAGCTCAGCTAGATGGATTTGTAGCAGAATCAGATAAAGCTATTACTATAGTATTAAATACTAATCTCTCTGAAGAATTACTCGAAGAAGGTTTTGTAAGAGAAATCGTAAGTAAAATCCAAACTATGAGAAAAGAAGCAGAGTTCGAAGTTTTAGACAAAATAACAGTCGGTTATTCTAAAAATACTAAACTAGAAAAAATTATAAGCAAGTATGAGTCTCAAATAAAAGACGATGTATTAGCTACAAGCATAACTAGTACTCCAAATAACTCTAGCAATAATTATACTAAGGACTGGAACATCAATGGGGAAGAAGTTACTCTTGTTGTTATCAAAAATTAATATAAATTAAATTAAATTAAATTAAATTAAATTAAATTAAAAATAAAAATAAAAATAAAAATAAAAATACCTATAGTATTTATACAAATACATAGGTATTTTTTTTTATTTTTTATGATAATATCCTAATTGCACATAATAAAAATACCACATTGTTAAACTATTTTATATTATTATAATTTATTTCATCAACAAATACATTACTGCTTTTTGTGCGTGTAATCTGTTTTCTGCCTCGTCGAAAATTTCTTGTGCATGTTCTTCAAATACTTTAGCTGTAATTTCTTCTTCTCTGTGAGCTGGTAGGCAGTGAAGCACCATACATTCATCGTTAGTAAGCGCCATTAATTCGTCATTTACTTGATACCCTGCAAAAGCTTTTAATCTTTTTTCTGTCTCATCTTCTTGCCCCATAGACGTATATACGTCTGTTATTACTACGTCTGCCTTGATTGCAGCATCTTTCGGATTTGTAAATAAACTAAACTTAAAATCTTGATTGCTCTTTGCAAAGTCTAATACTTTTTGGTCTGGCTGATAACCCTCTGGACAAGCAACGCAAACTTCTAGTCCTACTTTAAGTCCCCCTACGATTAAAGAGTTAGCCATATTATTTCCATCTCCTATGTAACACATTTTAAGTCCGCTTAACTCACCTTTATGCTCTCTTATTGTTAATAAATCTGCTAGCACTTGACATGGGTGTGAAAAATCTGTAAGACCATTTATAATAGGTATAGTGGCATACTTAGCAAGAGTCTCTACTAAATCCTGTGAAAAAGTTCTTATCATAATTCCGTCACAATATCTCGATAATACTCTCGCTGTATCCTCTATAGGCTCGCCTCTACCAACTTGGCTCTCTGCACTAGATAAAAATAAAGCATGACCTCCCAATTGAAACATTCCAGTTTCAAAAGAAACACGTGTTCTTGTAGAATTTTTTTCAAATATCATCGCTAAAGTTTTACCCTCTAAATGCTTATGAGGTATACCATTTTTTTGACAATTTTTCAGTTCTTCTGCCTTGTCTAATATCTTTAAAATATCTTCGCTAGATAAATCTAGCATACTTAATAAGTCTTTTTTCATTTAAAAAAACCTCCTGTTTATATTTAATATATATATTATATTAGTCAATTATAACCTACTTAGCATAAACTTGCAATAAAAAATATAAAAATATTTAAATATTTAACAATCTCTACAAAATGTCCCAAAAACCCACACTATTTTGCTTTTATTCAAAAAAACTCTTAGACACTCTATTATATAAAATCATTGCTAAAATAAGCGTAGCTACATCTGCTATTGGTTGCGTATAAATTAATCCATCTATGCCAAAAGCTCCGCCTAGTATGTATAATAAAGGAATATATATTACTCCTTGTCTACTTATATTAATAATCAGTGCCGATTTTGCCGACCCTGCTGACTGTAGTGCGTTTGATATTAAATACAATACGCTCACTATTACTGAAGTAGATATTAAAACTTGTGAAAAGAAATATGCGTACTCGAAAGCCTCTGGATCTGTAACAAATCCATTTACGATAGGCGTTAATGCTAAATAACAAAAGACCGTTAGAAGTCCGCTCACTACTATAGAAAATACTACAGAAAATTTAAATATTTCTTCGTATCTCTCCTTATTTTTTGACCCTATAGCGTACCCTAAAAGTGGCTGTACTCCCATACCTATCCCTAGGCATATCATCGTTGTTATCATTGTGCATTTCATCGCAACTCCTATGCCAGCCACTGCCATATCGCCGTATTTTGCCATCTGTCCGTTAATTAATACTTGTGAAGCTCCCATCAAAATAGATGACAAAGACGAAGTTGTCCCTATTATCACAACGTCTTTTAGTATCCCATCTGCCGTACTAAACTCACTTATTTTTGTACTTAATATCGTGTCTTGCTTAAATAAATAAATTAAATAATAAATCCCTCCGCAAGTATTACCTATTAGTGTCGCTATACCTGCCCCTTGTACTCCCATATCTAATTTAAGAATAAGAATTGGGTCTAGTATAATATTTATTAAATTCCCTAAAAGCATTCCTATCATCGCTTTTTCAGGTTTACCCTCTGCTCTAACCAGCGCCGAAAAACAGCTTGAAATCAATATAAATACTCCGCTCACACTAATCATTCTCAAATATACTGCTACCATCTCAATTGTATCTCCGCTTGCCCCCAGCATAACTACTATACTATCTATCGCTAAAAACACAATTATCGAAAGTATAATCCCTATCGTAATACATGACCAAAAGCAAAATGATGCTATATTTTTTACTCTTTGTTTATTTCCACTCCCTAAGTTTCTTGATATTAAAGATGCTCCCCCTATACCAAAAACATTCCCTAGTGACATAAACAAAAGAAACATCGGAGTTGCCATCGAGATTGCTGCCACTTGTAAGTCATCTCCCGTTTGACCTATAAAAAATAAGTCCGCCATATTGTAAATCAATACCATAATCATAGCTAACATCGCTGGAATAGCATTTGTTAATACTGCTTTTTTTGCCGTCATACCGTCTAATTTCTCTAAATTGTCATCCATTAAGTAATCATCTCCTATTAATACTATGCTATTATAATATATTGTTTTTAGCTTTCTCTAACAATTCTAAAAGCAATATTTTTTCACCCTCTGTAAAATCTTTAAAAAACAATTTCTCTACTTCTTTTATATGTATTTTAATCCCCTCTATCATACCACAACCTTCTTCTGTAATCTTTACTATTTTAGTACGCTGTTGAGTTAAATGAGTAGTGACTAAATTTTTTTGCTCTAGTCGATTTATTACGCCTAAAGTAGTAGGCTGGGCTGTTTCAAATATTTTTTCTAAAGCCTTAATCGGTAATTCTTTATTTTCTGCCTCATCTAAGCAAATTAAAGCTATTCCCTGTGTGATGCTCAAATCAATGTCTTTTAACCTATTATTAACTTGCTTATGTAAATTAGTATTTATAATTTTTATTATTACCCCTAATTTATCTAGTTCCAAATTGTATTATCTCCTTTTGATATATTATATTATTTTATTTTATTCTATCTAATATTACGATATCATAATATCACGCTATTAATATTGTGTCAAGCAAAAAAAATATATTTTTTTTTATTTTAATAAATCTCTTGCTTTTGATTAAATTATATAATATAATATAATTTAAAAATAAAATAAAAAATAAATATAAATATAAATATAATTTAGGAGGATTTTTAAAATGGCAAAAGGTGGTTTTGGCGGAGGCTTTGGCGGTGGTATGAATATGAATAATATCATGAAACAAGCCCAAAAAATGCAACAACAAATGGAAGAATTACAAACTGAATTAGAGACTAAAGAGTTTGAGATTACTAGTGGCGGTGGAGCTGTTAAGATAGTAATAACAGGGAAAAAAATAATAAAAGAAATTAAGATAGATAAAGATGTTGTTGACCCAGACGACGTAGAGATGTTAGAAGATTTAGTCTTAACTGCGGTAAACGAGGCAGTAAGACAGGTAGAAGAATCGGTTAATAACCAGATGAGCCAAATGACAGGCGGTATGAATCTACCTAACGGATTTATGTAGGAAAAAAAATAAATAAATAAATTAAGAAAAGAGTAGGTAATTGTATTTTGAATTATTACGGCAATAAAGTTTCAACCCTAATAGAAGAACTTTCTAAATTACCAAGTATAGGAAATAAATCAGCTCAAAGACTTGCTTTTCATATTATTAATATGCCTCTAGAAAACGTAACTTCTCTTTCTAATAGCATTCTTGACGCCCGAAATAATATTAAATATTGCTCTATATGTTGCAATATCACTGACTCAAACCCATGTTATATTTGTTCTAACTCAGTAAGAGATAATTCAACTATTATGGTAGTGGAAGACCCTAGAGATATGGCGGCTTACGAGCGCACAAAAGAATATAAAGGGCTTTATCATGTTTTAAACGGAGCTATTTCCCCTATACTTGGAATTACTCCACAAGATATAAATATAAAAGAGCTTTTAGTAAGACTAAACGATAACTCAATAAAAGAAGTCATATTAGCTACAAACCCAAATATAGAGGGTGAGGCTACCGCTTTATATATAAATAAAATTTTAAAGCCTGTTGATATAAAAGTCTCAAGAATTGCACACGGCGTGCCAGTGGGAGGAGACTTAGAATTTGTAGATGGCGTTACCCTTTCAAGAGCTTTGGAGGGTAGACAGCCTCTTTAAATAAAATATTTTTTAAATAAAAATAAATATTAATAAATACTAATCGGAGAGTAATTAAATATAATGAAAATTGTTAAACCATCATATATAATAGAACAAGAGATAGACCAAACAAAAATGCTTCAAACTATAGAGCGAGCTGGTAGGACTTGTTATAAGAGCGAAAATCTTATAAACCCAGAGAGCGCTGAGAAGTTTGTAAAGAATATTATAAGTCGTGGGCATGAATCAGTAATAGAGCACGAGAAGATTACTATTAGAATAATCTGCGATAGAGGGGTTACACACGAGCTTGTGCGCCATAGATTAGCAAGCTACTCTCAAGAAAGTACCAGATATTGTAATTACTCAAATGATAAATTCGGAAACGAACTCACTTTTATCGAGCCTTGTTTTTTTAATTCAGAATCTGAACAAGACAAATTAAATAAACAAATCTGGTTAGACTCTATGCAAAAAATAGAAGAAGACTATAATAAGCTAATATCTAACGGTGCTAAGCCTGAAGAAGCTAGAAGTATTCTTCCTAATTCTTTAAAAACTGAGATAGTAGTAACTATGAACATACGTTCTTGGAGACATTTCTTTAAGCTAAGAACAGACAAAACTGCTC
This sequence comes from bacterium, assembly GCA_044425885.1. Classification (GTDB taxonomy): domain Bacteria; phylum Bacillota; class Clostridia; order Lachnospirales; family CAG-274; genus Tyzzerella. Next base: position 15,617 of record JAWXUY010000006.1, read on the forward strand.
ACCCTCAAATTAGAGAAATCTCTAATTTAATATTAGATGAGCTAAAATTAAAATTACCTGTGCTATTTGGTGATTTATAAAATAAAATAAAATAAAATAAAATAAAATAGAGTAGTGAATTTAATTATAATCTCACTACTCTATTTTTATATATTTATTTAAAAATTCTAAATCTATTTATTTAATAATTCTTTACTGTTAGATACTATCGTAGCAAAGTCTAAGCCAAATTCTTGCTTTAATAAATCTCTCTTTCCTGATTTTCCAAATATATCTTTTACTCCAAGTCTTCTAAATTTTGTAATAGACTCTATATTTTCACTATTATCCGCTAATACCTCTGCTACTGCGCTACCTAAACCGCCTATAATATTATGGTCTTCTATCGTTATTATATGTCCAGTTTTTTTAGCATACTCTATTATTAAATCTTTATCTATAGGTTTTACGCACATCATATCTATTACTGCTGTACTTATACCTTGTTTCTCTAATTCTTCACAAGCCAATAAAGCCTCAGACACCATATCGCCTATCGCCATTATAGTTATATCTGTTCCATCTTTTAATACATTCCCTTTTCCTAACTCAAATTTAAAAGGCTTGTCATATATAGCTGGTGTAACCGCTCTACCTAATCTAAAATAAATAGGAGATTTATGCTCCAACATAAATTCCATACAAGCATTTACTGCTATCTCATCGCAAGGTACTATAACAGTCATACCAGGAATTACTCTCATAAGTGCAATATCTTCTATCGCTTGATGAGAAGCTCCGTCTTCCGCTACCAAAATTCCAGAGTGTGTAGCAGCTATAACCACTGATAAATTCGGATATGCAATAGAATTTCTTATTTGCTCATAAGCTCTCCCAGTTGCAAACATTGCAAAACTACTTGCAAAAATTAATTTCTCACAAGTTGCCATTCCAGCCGCAGTTGACATCATATCTGCCTCAGCTATACCTAAATTAAAAAATCTTTCTGGGTATACGCTTTCAAATCTTGCCGTTTGAGTAGCTTTTGAAAGGTCGGCATCTAACACATAAAATTCATTAGCTTCTGCAAGCCTAACTAATGCGTTCCCATAAGCTTCACGAGTACTTAAATTTGACATTTATTTAAAATCTCCTTGTTTATTATTATTTATTTTATTATTACTAAATCTATATCTATATAATTTCCTGTAATTGTTTGTCTAATTCTAATATAGCTAATTTATATTTTTCTTCGTCTGGAGCTACTCCATGCCAACCAGCAACATCTTCCATAAATGAAATGCCTTTACCTTTAATTGTTTTACATATAATGGCTGTTGGTTTACCTTTTGTATTTTGAGCCGTTTCTATTGAGTTGCAAATTTGGTCTATATCATGCCCATCTATTTCTAGTGTATTAAAACCAAAAGCTTGGAATTTTTCCGCTATCGGATAAACGTCCATTACTTTAGAAACTTCTCCATCTATTTGTAGGTTATTATAATCTATAAAAACAGTCAGATTATCTAATTTATAATGCGATGCCGTCATAGCCGCTTCCCATATTTGCCCTTCTTGTATCTCTCCATCTCCGCATACGCAATATACTCGATAATCTTTATTAGTTATTTTTCCTATTAAAGCCATTCCGTTACTAGCTGATAACCCTTGTCCTAAAGAACCTGTCGACATATCTACTCCTGGAATTTTATTTAAACAAGGGTGACCCTGTAAAAAAGAATCTATATCTCTAAGATTTTTTAATTCTGCTGGGTCAAAAAATCCTTTTAAAGCCAAAGCTGAGTAATAAATAGGAGCAGCGTGCCCTTTAGACAAAACAAATCTATCACGCTCTGGTGACTTAGGGTTATTAATATCTACGTTCATATATTTAAAAAACAACGTTGAAACTATTTCAGCCGCCGATAATGAACCTCCCGGATGACCGCTTTGGGCATTATAAATACCCTCTAATGCTAATTTTTTCATTTTGATTGAATTCTTCAAAATTTCACTATTATTCATGATTTCTCCTTAAAATTTATAATAAAATTTATAATAAAATATATATATTTTTATATTATTATTTTTTAAATTATTATTATTATAAAACATAGTTTTTGTTTTATAATATTAGTTAGTCTAACAATTTAACTATTCCCAATATTAAAGCATAAAGAGGCATAATTAAATATTAAAAGACTTTAAAGTACAATTAATGGTATATACATCTATTTTAAGACGTTTATTTATTATATCACAATAAATAATTGTTGGCAAATGTTTTTTTAAAACTTAAATTTTACCTTTAGATATAAGCCTAAATCAAGACTAAATCCTTAAAAAATACTTGTAAATAATTAAACTAGATGTTATAATATTGGGATATTAATAGTGTGATATATTAATAAAAATAATTGAAAGAGGTGATAAAAATGAACATTAGAATATATTTGTTAAATGTATGCAAGTTTTAATCAATATTCTAGTAAAGTTTTAATTATAGAAGATATCATATAGCTTATAATTACTAGGGTATAATTTTCTTGTATGCATATAATTTAATAGATTTATTAAATGTGTATTTTAGAAAATTGGAGGAATTAATTATATATGAAAACTTTTATAAGTATATATAAAAGATGTTTAAAAAATACAGGAGCTCCATTCTTATTTATTTGCTTATTCAATGTTGTTTTTTGTTGTATAAGTCAAGTTTTAACGTACGTAGCACCAGCTGTAATTTTAAAAAATATTTTAGATTTAGAAGATTTAGGACAATTAGATAGTAGTATTAACATACTATTACTTTTATTTTTAAGCAACGTTTTAGGAAAGTATTTTTCTAATACACAGTCTAAAAAACTATTTTTATTTAGATTGGGTGAGATTGCCTTTTTTCAAAAGAGTTGCTTAAATATGCCCATTGACTATTTAGAAAATGGTGAGGGCAAATCTGAAATAGAGTATGCAATACAAGCATTAACAAGCGGTAACGACTATGGGATAGAAGCGTATTTAGTAGCAAGTTTAAACTTAATAATGGCTATATTTAATACAACAATCTATTTAATTTTATTCTCTTACATACCTAAATGGTTTTATTTAGTGATTTTGTTAGAGATAATTTTAAAATTGCCGTATCAAATTAAATTTAATAAAACGGCTACGCAACTATCGAGTGAAAACGCCTCCAACAAAATTAAGTTAGAGAATTTTAGACGAGTTATTTTACAAGATAATTTTGCAAAAGATAGCCGAATATTTAACAGTCATAACTTTATTAAAGAGGAATTAACTAACAGAACTAGCTCTCAAAATGAATACGCAAAAATATTGTCAAGTATGAATAATAAAAAAACAATTTTTTCATCAATAGTTGTGTTAATTAAAAACTTGTTATTTGTAGTTCTATGCACTTTAAATATGGACACAATTGAAGTCGGTAACATAGCTATATATATGGGTTTTTTAGCAGGAATTGACTTGATAATCACTCAAATTACAGAAAGTGTATTTAAGATTAGTTTAAACAAAAAGCCAACTGATGATTTTATTAATTTTATGAGCAAGTACGAAGAAACTCTAAGTACTTCAAAAATTTCAAAAGGTATCTCAACAACTACTAAAGCTACTAAACTCCTACCAAATGATATAGTATTTAAATTTGATGACGTTAATTTTTCATACGGGAATCAAAACATATTTAAAAATATTTCTTTTGAAATAGGTAAAAATCAAAAGATTGCAATAGTAGGGGAGAATGGGGTAGGTAAAACTACGCTAGTAAAACTTTTGCTTGGCGTGTTAAAACCAACCAAAGGCAACATATATATAAATGGACAAGATATTAAAAAGTTAGATATAAACGACTATTGGAAAAATGTGTCTGCTATATTTCAGAATTCATCATACCTGTCATTTACTTTAAAAGAAAATATAGCTTGTGAAAGTATAGATAAAATAGACGAAACACAGCTATATAAAATACTAACAAAAGTAAAGTTTGACGAAAAAGTAAGTAAATTAAAAGACGGAATTAATTCGTATTGCTCTTTTGAGTATAACGAGAACGGCGTTGATTTTTCTGGTGGTGAAAAACAAAAGATTTTCATGGCTAGAATGATAAAAAAAGATGCTGATATAATAATTTTAGACGAGCCGACTTCTTCTCTTGACGCTAAAGTCGAAGCCGAAGTTTATAACTTATACAACCAATTAACAAAGGACAAGTTAAGTTTTTTTGTATCACATAGACTAGGAACTACTAAATTTTGTGACAAAATAATGTTTATTGAAAATACTCAAAATATAATAATAGATACGTTTGAAAATTTATATAATAAGAATTATAAATTCAAAAATATGTATGACACTCAAACAAGTTATTATAAAGATGGGGGTGTTGTACATGAAAACTAGTAATAAAAACGTGTTTTTTATGATGAAAACAATATTAAAGCGATATAAAAATATATTTTTACTATGTTTATTAGAAGTGTTCGTATTTATAACAGCTACGTATACGCCCTTATTTCTAATACCATTATTTTTAGAAGGATTTATCCAACAAGATATTAACAAATTAATTTATACTGGAATATCCTTATTTATTATACAGTTTTTGTGTTCTATACTTGAAAGTTATTTTAAAAATAAAAGGGTACTATGTGCAAAAATCATGAGTGAAGACAACATCAATAAGCTATATAAAAAAATTTGTAGATTGCCCTATGAGACGTTTAAAGATGGTGATATTAGAACTAAATATACAAGTGCGTTAGAAATGCTTTATTATGATTTTGACTACTCTGATATGGTTAATAGTACTATAGAAATATTAAAAGATGTACTAAATATAACTCTTTCTATTATTTTAACTTTTAATGTATTAATCTCAAGTCCTAAGCAACCTAATTCACTTTTTATCGCAAAACCCATCGTCTCTACTATTCTATTTATTTGTGTTATCTCAACGCTTTTATTTTTAAATATCCATGTTCTAAATAAAAAATCTAAGATTTTAAAAGAATTAATTTCAGACCATGCAAAAGTAGAGAGCAAGCTAATGTACCTACAAAATAACATAATTTTTAATTTTAACGACTATATATCATACAATATGTTTAATATGAAAGATATGTTATCTAGTAGATTCGATGAAAATGCTAACGAAAATATAATTTTTTTTGGTAAAACTCGTGGAATTAACGTGGTCACAAATACGATTAATAGTATATCTTCTGGCGTATCAATGCTTTTATCTTTCGCTATATTAATATCAAAGATATATACAAAAGCTATATCACCAGTCTACATTATAACCTATTCGCAAGTTATGATAAAGCTACATGATTCATTTTTTAATATTAGCAGAACTTATAGTGAAATAAAAAGAAATTTACATTTTTTTGATAATATAGAGTACGTAATGAGTTTGGAAGAAGAATTTGAAAAAGATGCTATTAATAATTTTGAGTTTAACTTTGATAAAAAAAATAAAATAATTAAATTTGAAGATGTTTATTATAAGTATCCAAATTCAGAAACTTATGCCATTAACGGCATTACATTTGAGTTTGAATTAAATGGCAAACAAGCTCTAATTGGTGAAAATGGTAGTGGTAAATCAACTCTTATATTATTAATGTTAGGTTTAATAAAACCAACAAGTGGTACTATTTACTTAGATGGTGTTGATATAAACCTATTAGAAGTATTAAAATATAGGGATAGATTTAGCTACTCATTTCAAGATACTAGTATTTATCCTGTTAGTATAGCTAATAATATCGCTTTTAATTTAAATTATGACATAGATAAAATATATAATTCACTTGATAAAGCTAACGTAGATAAGAAGTTTTTAGATGCTGATTTTTTAAATAATTTATCAAGTAATAGTTCTAGTGGCGGACAAATACAGAAGTTTACTTCAGCTAGAACGTTCTATA
>JAWXUY010000191.1:0-3893 GCA_044425885.1 bacterium
CCGTATTAGCATCATAAGAAATAGTATAATCTGTATCAAGTTCTAATATTTTATTATTTAATACTACACTAATTTGACTTGGCTTAATTTCATCACCTGTATAAACATAAGAATCCTCTATGCCATTAACAACAGCTGTACGAAGGTCTGTAGCTGTTATAGAGAAACTTTTTTCAAAGTCACCTGTATAATTATTAATACCCGCAATAATAACTTTTCCGCCGTCTTCTACAGTTGTATTATTGTCATAAGTTACACTGTAGTCTGTATCTTTAATTAAAGTCCTTCCATCTACTACTATAGTAGGTACTGGCTCAATTGAACTACCTGTATAATCATAAGAATCGTTTATTTTTGTGATGTCACTATCTGAAATAGCTTTAGTCGCTATATTAAAATTAGTAGTGTAACTTCCTGTAAAGTTTCCATTACCTGTTATAGTAACTGAACCAGCACTATTACCAGACTCTGTATTAATTCCATAAGAAACATCATACGTTGGATTACTAAAACCTGTAAAGCTCACTGTTGGAATCGGAGTAATAGTACTACCTGTGTACTCATGAGAACTATCTACATCTGTAATAGTTGTTTTAGTGCTGATATCTGCTGGATTTATAGTAAAAGTTTTAAGTATAGCACCATTATAGTCTCCTTTACCAGCTATTATAACAGATCCTGTGTCAATACCTGCATTTATATTATTTTGATATAAAATATAATAATCAGTATCAAGAGTTAAACCCTCAAGACCTGTTAGAGTTGGAAGTATTGCCCCTTCTGTATAAGTATAGTTATTAGTATAATCTATTTGAACGTTGGTTGCAACACTACTAATATCAATAGCTTGAACTTGTGGAGTTATTTCTTCTTGTGTTTCATCTGTTATTTCCATAATACCATATGTGCTAATTGTACTAACGCCACCAAAACCTGAACTTATATTAAACTCAATAGAAGTACTTCCTGTATAACTACCCATACCAGTAACTACAATACTACCAGTACCCTCTATATTCTCACCATAAGTAACAGTATAATCAACATTTTCTTGGAATATAGCATCACTAGTATGAGGTATAACTATAACTTGTGGTGTTATTTGTGAACCTGTATACATTTCATTGTAAGAATTAAGCATAATAGTAGATATTGAGCTCAATTCTTGATTTGACATATCTGTAATAATACTAATTTCATCGTTTGAAGACTCACTATCTCTTAATACGGCTAAGCTTTCATCTTCTGTATTAGTAATATCATTAGGATTATTAATATCTATTGCATAAACTGGTAAAACACTATTTATTGCTAAACTACTTGATAATAACATAAGTGAAATTTTATGTTTCATAAATTAAAACCCCTTTCAATTTTTTAAAATTCTTAAATTTTTTAATTTTTAATTTTTTAATTTTTTAATAATAGTAATTTAAATCATATAGTAATGTCCAAGCATCCCTTTGGTTTACATTAGATTGAGCCAACATTATTTGTGCAGACTGACTTAATAAAACCGCCTTGCTATAATTCTGTAATTCTTCAGCCATATCAACATCTTCTATATTACTTAAATATTCTTCACTAAATTGTACTGCTGAATTTAAGTAATCAGTAGTAAACTCTAATCGGCTTTGGATTGCTCCATATCGAGTACGTACTGTGCTTATAAAATCTAGTGCCGTGTTAATTTTTTCTTGAGCATCTATAGCGCCTTCATAGCTAGTTAAATCTAAATCATTTACATCTAGAGTTTTAGAACGTACATCATATATTTGTATATATTTAGGGTCGAAGTCATCTCCTGTATAGCCAACTTGTAGCCCTACATTTGTGCTAACTTGACCCATACCTACTACAGTATCACTTAAAGACCTTATTTCTAAATCTTCATAGTCCCCTATTGATATAAAAGTAGGTCCAGTAATAGAATCAAAATCATCTTCTGGATCTGGAGCTGGTGGGTCTGGTAGAGGAAGCTTAGTATAACTCCCATCTAATTCATTGCCATAGCCATTTCCATTATTACTAGGACTTATACTAAAAGCATAATTTATTCCTGAACTAGAAGATGTTGCTGAACTAATATAAGTAGCATTACTTAGATCTAATGAATCTTGTAAACTTTCATGAATTGTGGCATTTTGTATTGCTGTTTGCATATCACTGCTTCGTGTTAAAGCTGTTGAAGTAAGATCCGTACCCTCACCAGTATATATTTGTATAATCATATTTCCATTTTCATCAACTTCAACATATATATCACTACTTGGGTCTGAGAAATTAGACTTATCCGTCACTTCTTTAAATGAAATTGTTTCTATATTTTCTGCCCCTGATATATTGTCTATTTTATAGGCATAAATAGTTAAATTCTCGGTCCTACCTCCAGAACCAATTACTGTAGTCGAAGAAATTGTATCACCACTCCCACTACTATCCCCACTACTTTCACTACCCGCCACTGCTCCACTTTCTTTATTTTGAGCAACTGCAAAATTTTGTTGAGAAGATGTAGTATCTCCTATTGTTAAATCGCCTCCTGACTCCTTAAAGCTAACAGTAACACCGCTCAAATCTATAGCATTACCATCATTAAACTCTGAGTCAAAAGTAGCATTTTGTATATAAGATTGTAAAGAAATACTTGATACATCAATATCACTGCCAGTTGTATTATAGACTGAAACAGTCATAACTCCATTTTCGTCTACATGAACATCTATTCCACTACCAACTTTATCTGATTCTGTAAATAATACACTTGTTATAGAAGGGTCTAATCCCTCTATAGTAAAAGAATCTATCGAAGAACCTCCTGTAGTAGTAATAGATGAGCTAGATGTTTCAGCTTTATAAACAGGCTCAAAATCTAATCCATCTGCTGTCCCAGCTAAAGCGTTAAGCGTACCACTTGTTGACATTTCTATATTATTAATAGTAACTAACTGCGAATTAGTTGCACCCTCTTTTGCTTCTTTAAGAGCAGCTGATAAAGCCTCTTGTAACATCTCATCATCTATCACTAAAGCACTTCCGCTAGTCCCATCATCGTTAGTATATTCCCAACCGCCATATACTTCAAATACTATATTTCCGCTTACTACATCATAAGTCGCCGAAATAGAGCCAGATAAATCTGTTGGATTGGTTAAACTATAAACACTTGTATTAACTTCTTTTTGCACAAAACTAACAGTCGAGCCATCGTTCATACCACTAACATTAAGACTAAAACCATCCTCACTGTATAAGAATTCGCCCATTGATATATCTATACTATTGACAATACCTGTATACACATCATTTTCATACTCTACTTGTAATACTTCCATATCATTATAAGTAGTATTTTTAGCAATATTATCTATTTCAGATGCTAGTGAATCTATTTCTATTTGGAGGTTAGCACGGTCATTATCTGATAGAGTATCATTTTGTGCTTGTAGAGAAAGTTCATTCATTTTTTGTAAAATATTTTGGATTTCAGATAAGCCTACATCCATAATTTGCAACATTGATATTCCATAGTCACAATTTTGTTCAGCTTGATTAAGAGAATTTATTTTGGCACGCATTTCTTGGGTTAAGCCTATGCTTCCGGGATCATCACTAGCTGAGTTTATCTTCAGCCCACTTGCCAATTTTTTCATGCTATCACTAATAGCATTATTATGCATACCCATTGCATTAATTGAATTTAATGCTGATAAATTTGTATTAACAATCATAAGTTTTTACACTCCTTGCTTAATTTTTAATTTTAATTTTATTTCTAATTTTAATTTTAATTTTATTTCTAATTTTATTTCTTTTAATTTTAATTTGTTTAATCATATAATAATAAAATAATATTAATATAACATATATATCATATATATATATTCATATTT
>JAWXUY010000192.1:0-3883 GCA_044425885.1 bacterium
CATTAACATTGTTATTTGAATTTGACGGTACTTCAAAATATTCTATGTCTATTATATTATTGATTATTGTAAACTTAATCAAATTATTATTTTGCCAATATTGTAGTGATTTTACAATATCACTACTTAGTAAATTTAAATTATTTGAAATTTCATCCATGTTAATAATTTTATTTTCCATAGTTTTTTTTAATATATATATATATATTATTACAAAATTAGGGTTTGATTTTATCATATAGTTTTCTATAAACTCATTGCTCATAGGAAAATATGGAAAATAACTCTGCGTATTAAATTTATTCATAAAAACTCCTTTTTCTATATTTTAAGTGACGTATCTAACCACCTACAACGTACAAGGATAGCACAATAGGTGGGTAAATTAATTTAAAGTAATATTTTATTTATTATTATATCACAACGTTATTTCAAAATCAACTTTATTTACTCTATTTATAAAAAAAAAATTTAACTAAAATACTTGCCAAGCATTATTTTTTGTATTATACTTATAGCAATATCTTAAACACAAAGATATTACTCCTAAAAGAAAGGGGACTAAAACATGATTTCAGTAATATTTATTAGATAAAATTTTAAATATTATGGAGGTTTTTTGTGTTAAAATATATCTTTAAATTAAATTTGGTGACTATTCTATATATTATAATAGCTCCTATATCAGCGGTATTTACGATTGGTCTTGCTTATATAATGCAACTAATATTAAATACTGCTACCCAAAATGACATATCAAAATTTAGCAAGGTTTTTGGTATATCTATCGGCTATATACTAGTAAGTACGTTATTAGACTATGTTTATAAGCTCCTACGAGCCTTAAAACTAAAAAGCATTAGCGAAGATTTAAGAAATGATGTTACTTCTAAGTTATTAAACAATAATATTAACGAGTTTAATAAGTACGAAAATTCTTATTTTGATAATGTTTTTATGAATGACATACCTCATCTAGAAAATTCTTACTTCCCTATTATCTTATACTCCTATTATGAATTTATATCGTTTTTTATTTCTTTATATTTAATAATTGATATAAATTTTTATTTAGCTATATTCGTAGTATTTCTTTGTGGAGTCCAGTTATGTATACCATATTTTAGCGGTAAGTATTCCAGTAAACTAGTTGTTAATAGTTCAAGATTCAACGAAAAATATATCTCAAGCGTAAAAGAGGTTATACAAGGATTTGAGACTATAAAAACGTTTAACTTAGAACAGAGTATAAAGTCAAAGAATTTTAACATAAACAAAAAAAAATCAAAATGCCAAGTTAAAATCACGCAATTTTAATTTAATTATTAATTCCACGTCTTTTTTATGTGGTGAATTTATGTATGTAGGTACACTACTTTTATCGTCTATATTTGTTATTTTAGATAAATTGCCTGTCGGCTCTATTCTAGCATCATCACAGCTTATGGTCTACATAACATCGCCGTTAATGAATTTCTCTAACACAATTTCTCAAATTAAATCGTCAAAAGATATTTGTGATAAATTAAATAATATTTTAGAGGTAGAAGAAGAAAGAGCTGTGGTTGATGATAACAGAGATATCTTTGAATTTAACAAAGAGATTGTTTTTAAAAATATAAATTTTAAAAGCAACAACAAGTCTATATTAAGCAACTTAAACTTTACTATCGAGAAGAATAAAAAATATATTTTTATAGGTGATAGCGGTTCTGGTAAGTCTTCTATTATTAATGCGTTGTTAAGCACTATAGATTATACAGGTGATATACTTATAGACGGAATTAATACTAGAGATATTAATCAATCGGATATTTATAAAAATATATCTATTAGCAAGCAGAGTCCTTACTTATTCTATGACTCTATTTACAATAATATTTCTCTAGATAATTCCTACACTAGTAAAGAAATAAGTGATGTTATAAGTAATTTAAAGCTAAATAAGCTTATTCAAGACAACCAAGATATTATAGACGGTGAAGCCATCAAAAACTTCTCAGGTGGTGAAAAGCAAAGAATTGCCCTCGCTAGAAGTCTTCTTAAAAAATCGCCTATATTATTACTCGATGAGTGCACCTCTCAGCTAGACAACGAAACGGCTCTACAAGTAGAAGACTATATTTTAAGTCTGAAAGAAAAAACTATTATTATGGTTCTTCACAGGTTAAATAAATCAATACTAGAAAAAGCTGACTATGTAGTAATAGTGAAAGATGGTGAAATTATTGAGTGTGCAAGTTATAGTAATATCACAGATACAAGTATTTTGCTAATCTAGTATACGATAAGTATATATGATTAATTATAAGTGTTAAAATAAAATCCCTTATCTTAAAAATAATTCTAGATATGGGATTTTTTTATATTTATATACTTGTAATTTATTAGTCGTTCTAGTATAATACTAATATATATTATACTTAAAAATTATTTAATTTTACTCAAGAAAGGAGTTTTTATACGTATGAAGTATTATGCTCATTCAATAAATGGTGAACCAAAAGAAAAATGGCAATCATTACAAGAACATTTAGAAAATACTGCTAATCTACTAGTAGAGTTCTCGCAAGGTTTTTGTGATGCCGATTACGCAAGAAATCTTGGATTATTTCATGATATAGGAAAATATCAAAAAGCCTTCCAAGATAGGCTAGATGGTAGTAACAAAAAAGTAGAGCATTCAATTTATGGAGCTTTAGATTGGCTTGAGTTAGGCTTACCTGAGTCTGGTATGTATTGCATTGCTGGTCATCATAGTGGCTTACCTGATATAGGTACAAAAGTAGACCCTCCTCAAAATTCTACCCTAAATGCTCGTATTAAAAGAGGCAATCTAGAAAAAGCCGATTATACTTATTACAAAAATGAGCTTTCTTTACAAAGGTTAGCTGACTTGAAAGAGTCAAAAAAATTTATGTCGCTAGATGAAGCAAAAGAATATGCTTTCTGGACTAGAATGATGTTTTCCTGTTTAACAGATGCCGATTTCTTAGATACAGAAAAATTCTACAACAATTCGATATCACGTGGAAATCCAATTGATTTTAAAGTTGCTCTAGCCACCCTTAATAACTCAATTAATTCTTTTAAACCAGATTCAAATATTAATAATACTAGAAATAATCTACGTATGCAAGTCCTAAGCAATTTAAATGTAAATTCAGAAATATATTTCTTAAATATGCCTACTGGTAGTGGAAAAACTCTTACAAGTATGCAGTTCGCTCTAAATCGTGCAGTCGCTTCTAGTAAAAAGAAAATAATATATGTAATACCTTTTACCAGTATTATTGAGCAAAATGCCAAAGTCTTTAAAGATATTCTCGGTGAAAATGCTATCTTAGAGCATCACTCAAATTTTGATTTTATTAATAAAATTAATTCTACTCCAACTAATACTAATACTAATACTTCAATTCAAGACAAGCTTAGGCTTGCTAGTGAAAACTGGGATGCTGACATTATAGTCACCACCAATGTGCAGTTTTTTCAATCTCTCTATGGTAACAGGTCTAGGCAAGTTCGCAAGCTACACAATATAGCAAATAGCATTATTCTATTCGACGAAGTACATATGTTACCAACAAATTTCTTACAGCCTTGTCTTGAGGGTATAAAAATCTTAACCCAAAAATATAACTGTGAAGCAGTATTCATGTCTGCTACGATGCCTGATTTTAACAATCTATTTGAAGAATTTGAATTCAAAAATATTAAAACTTATGATTTAATTCAAAACAAGTCACACTTTAATAAATTTAAACGTTGTGAAATAAAAAATTTAACTTCTATTTCTTTAGGTGCTTTAACTGAAAGCATCCAAGAGCAGGCTAGTTCTCTAGTTGTCGTAAATAAAAAATCTACCGCCAAAGCATTATAT
>JAWXUY010000193.1:0-3878 GCA_044425885.1 bacterium
ACATATAATCTTCTAAAAGTATTAAAGTGTATTTGTTATACTTGTTTTTATATAATTTAAGATTTACAAAAGCTTCTTTAAATTCACTATTTTTAGGAAATTTACTAGTAGCTACTTTTTTACTTATAACATCTAGTAATTTGTCTTGATATAAAATTTCTTCTGAATTTTTAATCTCTATATTTAGACTTGCAAATACTTTATTTAAAGCATTGGAACTATAATTACAAACTAATCTTCTGTAAATATAAGAAATAAGCACTTTCATACTATTTACTAAATCTTGTTCTGATAATTTCTTGTACTTATAATAATCATTAAATATATCTAATAAAGGCGGATAACAAGTTTCATTTTTTAATATCTTAAACTGTTTCAAACGGTAGTTTATATCTTCACTACTTGAGTCACAATACAAGAATTGATGATAATAACAAGAAAATTCATGTAATTCTTCTAATATTCCGTCTTTATAACAACTATTGTCATAATCTTCGTGAAAAATTTTAAAACTTTCATATACTTTATCTTTATTTGGAATAATAGATAACTTCATAGTTAAGAAATCACGTATAAAATCCGAAAGTTTGCTATTTGTAACATTATTTTCTATTTTTAGCCAGTACTCTTTATATAAAAACTCTTGTTGCTCTACAGCTTGGTTCATTAATAAGTAATTTCTAACTAAATCTGACTGAGTTAGAGATAAACCAGTTGAGTTTAAACTTTCAAAAATCATTTGTGGATCTTCCGAAGGCTTATTTTCTAGCTTAATATAAACAACGACTAAACTGTCAATAGTATTTAGTATTTCTAATACATCAATTTTTGATTCTTTTAATAATCTCATAAATAAATTATAATTATCAATTATATTATTAGTTTTTGAACCTTTTGAATTATTATTATTAATAATATTTTTTTTATCAATAAGATTTATATAATATTCCATGTCTTTTTCTACTAACTTTAATTTATAATACGTATCTTTTCCTTTAAAAATGGTATTAATTAAATTAAGTTCTATATCATTTTTTTTATTTTCATCTTCGATAAAATCACGAATAGCCAATAATAGTAAAGAAATACTAGTAATTCTTTGCTGACCATCTATTATAGTATAAGTAAAATGTCCATTTTTTTTTGATTTTTTATAAACATAAACAATTGTTCCTAAAAAATGTTCTATATCTTTTTTATTACTCTCTTTTTTATTACTCTCTTTTTTATTAATGGCTAGTTTTTCAATATCTGAAAATAATTTCTCACAATGTTCTTGTTTCCAATCGTAATTTCTTTGATAAACTGGTATACTAAATATAGTTTTTGCTTTACTTAAAAACTCTAATAATCCTGTTTGGTTTGCTTCCATAATATCAACTTCTTTCTTTATTATTTTTATTATTTTTTATTTCAATTATCTTTACAATCTCTACCCAAAAAACTTATCATACAACTCATTCATCACAACGCACACATCATCACAAGTGTAGTTAGCGAGGTTTTTAAGCTCTTGATTAGCATTTTCCATAGCATAGCTATACTTTGCATCTTGAAGCATCTCACGGTCATTAAAATTATCGCCGAATACAAGAGTTTCTTCTGGTGATATGCTTAGAAGCTCCTGTAAATGCTTAATAGAATTACCCTTGTGCGAATTAAGTGGCATAAGCTCATACCAGTTTTTCGCAGACATACACTGGCTTATTTGACCGCTATACGTATTTAAAAACTCGTCTTGTAATTCACTAGTAATACCATCTGGCGAATAGAAAGATATTTTAATAACATCTTCTTTTATTTCATCTAGACTACTTACTATTTTTATATCGTTGTTAACATTAATAGATAAATAGTCGGCGAATTCTTGTGACTTGGGGATAAGATAAGTGTAGCTTTGACAACATATACATATTTCCAGCTTATCTTTACCTATAACATGAGGAACTATCTTGCTCACTAACTCTCTATCCAGTAAATCTTTTTTAATAAGATCACCTTTATAAAAGACTAAAGCGCCATTTTCAGAGATAAAACCTATATCATCTTTGATTGGCTCAAAAACACGCTTTAAATTACTATGCTGTCTACCACTCGCTACAAAAAACAACACGTCTTTATCTAAAAACTTTTTAATTATCTCAAAAAGCTCTGGATTAACACTATCTGTATAATCATGTATTAAAGTACCATCTACATCTGAAGCTATTAACTTAATCATATCAAAATCATCTCCTATTTTATTTTAATTTATTTTAATTTATTTTAATTTATTTTAATTTATTTTAATTTATTTTAAATATCCTCTGGATAAATTGGATTGTCGCTCTCTTTACGCATCATGTCAAAAGGAACTACTGGCTTATCTACTTTAAGTTTTATTATCTGCTGTGGATGTGGGGCTTCTTCGAGTGGATTCCCATCTTCATCATACATCTCTGTAACCACTTGCTTAAAATTCTCACGGCTTTCTCCTGTCATAGGGTCTTTTATAGTTAAAAACTCTACTTCTTCACCTTTTACAAACTTATTTCTCTGCTCTATAATAGCTATACTAGTAGTTGGATCATATTCAAGCACTATACCTGAAAAATCATACATTCTTACATAAGAGTTAGAAGTGTATATTTGAGATTCAGAATCTGGCTTACCTAAGAAAAATCCTGTTGTATAGCCTCTATAACTAGACTTTTTAAGCTCCTCTAAATAATATTCTTTTTTAGAGTTATATAGCTCTGGGTCTTTTAAATAGTCATCTATAGCCTCTCTATATGCCTTAACTACTGCCCCCACGTAATAAGCAGTCTTAATTCGCCCCTCTATCTTAAAGCTATAAATTCCTGAGTCTATTAAATCTGGTACATAATCTATCATACATAAATCTTTAGAGTTAAATATATACGTACCACGCTCATCTTCTTCTATCGGAAAATGCTCATTCGGTCTAGTTTCTTCTACCAGCTTATATTTCCAACGACAAGACTGTGCGCAAGCCCCTCTATTAGCATCTCTATTTGTTAGATAATTACTTAGTAAACATCTCCCAGAGTATGCCATACACATCGCTCCATGTACAAAAGCTTCTATTTCTATGTCAGGTGCTTTTTCAGATAAAGTCTTAATCTCATAAAAAGACATCTCTCTTGCCATCACAACTCGACTAGCTCCTAATGACTTCCAAAACTTAGCTGTTTGATAATTAGTAGTATTAGATTGTGTACTGATATGAATTTCCATGTTAGGCACTACTTCCCTAACAATCGAAAATACTCCAGGATCAGCTACTATAACTCCATCAACGTTAATCTCTTGAAGCTCAAGTAAATACTGCTCTAGTCTCTCATTTGAAATATCTATGTTATGTGCAAAAATATTACAAGTAACATAAACTTTTGCATTGTGAGAGTGTGCAAACTCAACGCCTTGTGCCATTTCTGGTATACTAAAATTTTTTGCTTTAGCACGAAGCCCAAAGGCGTTACCGCCTAGATATACTGCGTCAGCGCCAAAAAGCACTGCAACTTTAAGCTTTTCAAGGTCTCCAGCGGGTGCTAAAAGCTCTATTTTTTTATTATTTAAATTATTTGTATTATTCAAAATTTAAAGTTCCTTTCTTGATTATACTTAATTATTATTTTTGTTTATAGCACTATTTATAAAATTATCTACAAGCCCATCTATATGCTGTTTTTTATAGCATATCGCTACTCCATCGCCTATAGTTAGTATTAAAGCTATTTAATCTAGTGCGTTGTCTTTTTTATATTTTAAGTCTATCTTTCTATAGCATATCGCCACTCCATAGTATTAAAGCTATTTAATCTAGCCTGAATAGTACCTTGTCTTTTTATATTTTAAGTCTATATTTCTATAGCATA
>JAWXUY010000194.1:0-3876 GCA_044425885.1 bacterium
ATATCATCTAAATTTATATCGTCTATATTCATATCAACATTAAATATATCATCTATAGAGTTAAAATCATCATCATCTGTTGTATTTTGGTTAAAACTTTCTTTATAATTTATTTCTGTTTGTAAATTATTTATGCTTGTTTCGCTGTCTATAATTTTGTTGTTGTCGCTTGAAGGTTCTTCAACTAGATTTGGCACGTTAGACTGATTTAATACTTTGTATTCTTTGTCTAGCTTTAAATCTATTTTTCTATAAGTCGGCATTCCAGTCCCTGCTGGAATTAGCTTACCGATTATTACATTTTCTTTAAGACCGATTAGAGGGTCTACTTTGCCTTTTATAGCTGCTTCTGTTAGAACTTTAGTAGTTTCTTGGAAAGAAGCTGCTGATAAAAATGACTCTGTAGCAAGAGAGGCTTTTGTTATACCTAATAAAGCTCTTTCGCCTTCGGCTTGTTCTAAATCACACTCTAATAAATCTTTATTAGTAGAGCCAAACTCTAGCCAATCTACGTAAGTACCTGGTAGGAATTCAGAGTCACCTGGTTCTTCTATTTTTATACGTTTAAGCATTTGTCTTACTATTACTTCTATATGTTTATCATTTATATCAACACCTTGTAATCTATAAACACGTTGTACTTCTTTTATCATATAGTCTTGAACGCCTCTTATACCATTTATTCTTAGTATATCATGAGGATTTATACTACCTTCTGTAATAGAATCACCATCTTCAATATGTTCTCCAGAAGAAACTTTTATGCTAGAACCATAAGGAATTACATATTCTTGTTCTTCTCCGTTTTCAGTCAAAATAGTTACTACTCTGTCTTCTTCGTTATCTATTACGCTTGTTACTTTTCCGCCTGCTTCTGCTATTATAGCAAGCCCTTTTGGTTTTCTAGCTTCAAATATCTCGTCTACACGTGGAAGACCTTGCGTAAGGTCAGTCCCCCCAGATACTCCTCCAGTGTGAAAAGTACGCATAGTAAGCTGAGTCCCTGGCTCTCCTATAGATTGAGCAGCTATTATACCAACTGCCTCTCCTATCCTTACTACACGACCGCTTGCCATATTAGCCCCATAGCATTTAGAACATACACCTTGTTTAGATGAACACTCTAAAATATTTCTTATTAAAACTTTTTGAATTCCTGAATTTTCTACTAAATCTGCTTGATTAGGAGTAATCATTGTATCTGCTTCTACTAATACTTCTTTAGTTTTTGGATGTAATATATCTTCTACAGAGTATCTTCCTCTTATTCTATCGCATAAAGGCTCTATAGTTTCTTCGCCGTCCATAAATGCACTTACCCACATTCCAGGTACTTCTCCAGTTTCTTCAGCGCAATCAAACTCTCTTATTATTATATCTTGAGATACGTCTACAAGTCTTCTTGTTAAATAACCTGAATCGGCTGTTCTAAGCGCTGTATCCGATAGACCTTTTCTAGCACCATGCGCTGATATAAAGTACTCTTGAACCGTAAGACCTTCTCTAAAGTTTGCTTTAATAGGAAGCTCTATAGTTTCACCAGAAGGAGATAACATAAGCCCACGCATACCTGCTAATTGCTTAATCTGTCTATCAGACCCCCTCGCTCCTGAATGAGCCATCATATATATATCATTAAATTCTCCAAGCCCTGATAAAAGTGCTTTAGTGATTTTATTATCGGCATTCTCCCATGCTTTTACTACTCTCTCATGTCTTTCTTTATCTGTTGTTCTACCTCTTCTAAACATTTTATTTATTTCATCTACTTCTTTATCTGTTTCTGCTAGATATTCTGCTTTACAAGCTGGTATTTCCATATCTGAAACTGAAACTGTTAAAGCACCTTGAGTAGAAAATTTAAAACCTAAATTTTTAACCTTGTCTAACATTTGGGCAGTATCCGTAGCTGAATATTGGTTAATACAACAATTAATTATTTTACTAACTTCTTTTTTAGTACATAAGAAGTCTACTTCAAACTTAAACTTTTCATCTTCTTTAGTTCTGTCTTTAAAGCCTATATCTTGTGGTATAACTTCATTAAAAAGTACTCTACCAACTGTTGTATCTACTATTTGGCTTTCTGATATGCCATCTTCGTTTATAAGAGTTCTTCTTACTTTTATTTTGGCATGAAGACTTATAACATGATTATCATAAGCTAGAATAGCTTCGTTTTCGTCTTTAAAGATTTTTCCTTCGCCTTTTTCTCCGTCTTTCTCGATAGTAAGATAATATATACCGAGTACCATATCTTGAGATGGAACTGTCACTGGCTCACCATCTGATGGCTTTAATAAGTTATTTGGTGCTAGTAGTAAAAATCTACATTCTGCTTGAGCTTCTACTGATAAAGGCACATGGACTGCCATTTGGTCTCCATCGAAGTCAGCATTATAAGCTGTACAAACAAGTGGATGTAGTTTTAAAGCACGTCCTTCAACTAATACTGGCTCAAATGCTTGTATACCAAGTCTGTGTAGAGTAGGCGCACGATTAAGCATAACTGGATGTTCTTTTATTACTTCTTCTAGTACGTCCCAAACTTCAGTTTGTAATCTTTCTACCATACGTTTAGCCGACTTAATATTATGTGCAATACCATCTTCTACTAGTTTCTTCATAACAAAAGGCTTAAATAATTCTATCGCCATTTCTTTAGGTAGTCCGCATTGATAAATCTTTAAATTAGGTCCTACTACTATAACAGAACGTCCTGAATAATCTACTCGTTTACCTAATAAGTTTTGTCTAAATCTTCCTTGTTTACCTTTTAATAAATCCGATAAAGATTTTAAATTCCTATTACCTGGTCCTGTTACTGGTCTACCCCTTCTACCGTTATCAATAAGTGCATCTACTGCTTCTTGTAGCATTCTTTTTTCGTTTCTTACTATTATATCTGGAGCGCCTAATTCTAGTAATCTTTTTAATCTATTATTTCTATTTATAACTCGTCTATATAAGTCATTTAAATCCGAAGTCGCAAATCTACCTCCGTCTAGTTGTACCATAGGTCGAATATCTGGTGGTATAACTGGTAGTACATTTAGTATCATCCATTCAGGCTTATTACCAGATGTTCTAAACGATTCTATTACTTCTAATTTTCTTATTATTTTAGTTCTTTTCTGTCCTGAGCTACCTTTTAAATTCGCTCTTAGCTCAATTGCCTCGCCCTCTAAGTCTATATTTTCTAATAAAACTTTAACAGCTTCTGCTCCCATTCCTACTTTGAAATCATTCCCAAATTTGTCATAGGCTTCTCGATATTCTTTTTCTGATAATAAATCCTTATAAGAAAGTGACGTATCTCCTGCGTCTAATACTACATAACTTGCAAAATATAATATTTTTTCTAAAGCTCTAGGACTCATACCTAAAATCATACCCATTCTACTAGGTATGCCTTTAAAATACCATATATGAGAAACTGGTGCGGCTAAGTCTATATGTCCCATTCTTTCACGTCTAACTTTAGCTTTTGTTACTTCAACACCACATCTATCACAAATAATACCTTTATATCTTACTCTTTTAAATTTTCCACAGTTACATTCCCAATCTTTTTGTGGTCCAAATATTTTTTCACAAAATAAACCATCTTTTTCTGGTTTCAAAGTTCTATAATTAATTGTCTCTGGTTTCTTAACTTCTCCTCTTGACCAATCTCTTATCTTTTCTGGTGATGCTAATCCAATCTTTATAGAATCAAAAACTATTGATTTCTCACTATTTTGCTCGTTCATATAACATCAAAATCCTTTCTTAAAAAAATATATAATAATATATATTAATTATAAAATATATTTTATAATTTATCTAAATCATCATCATCTAAATCATCGTCATCTAAGTCATCGTCATCTAAGT
>JAWXUY010000195.1:0-3836 GCA_044425885.1 bacterium
TTAACACTACTTGGGATTACTACTTTTGTTAACTCTCTATAATCTGATAACTTCTTTTCCCCAATAACAGTATCCTTATTAATAACACCAATATTATTTGGTATTTCTATTTTTTTTCCATCATACATTAAATACCCTTCTTCTAATTCCTCCTCACTAGGTATACTCTCCTGTATACTCTCCTGTATACCCTCATTGATTTTATTAACTATCTCTCTTAAAGCATCTATTATCTCCTTATAATTTATATTCTCACCTGCTGTAGCTTTAAAGTTTTTGACCTCTTTTAAATAATAATCAAAGCCTTTATAATCTAACCATATCTCTAGAAGATTTTTCTTATATTTATCTACCACTTCTTTATTTATTTCTTCATTGCTCTCGAGCTTGTTCTTTAATTCTTCAATTGTTTTTATTATTTCCTCGTTTATTTTTAAATCATATTTTATTTTTGCCATTATTTTATCTCCTTATTTAATAATATAATATTTTAATAATATTTAAACATATTTAAACATATTTGTCAATTAATCTGCAAAATATTATTTACATACTCTAACAATACCTCTTTGTTATTTTTGCTAGGGTCTTCCAACACCAAATCCAACGCCATATTTAAATACTTGCCTATCTCCCTGCCATTTTGAACTCCTATAGCCTTTAAGTCATTACCGTTTAGGGCTAAATCCTTTAAACTATAACAATAATTCTTTCTCAACGTATCCCCTATTTGGTCGTATATATTATCATACATCTTACAAGCAACTAGATTACCTTCTGCTAGCTCCATCATAAATTTTATACTAACTAGATTTTTTAATACATCTGGATTTATAATAGATATGAGCTTACGTATAGAGGCTCTGTCATCATTAAAATTATAATCAAAATACTTTAAGATTAACTTGTTTTGAGATATAGTCTTGTTGTCAAGCCTAAAATTGCTTAATATATCTTGAGCATTTTTCATATTAAAATTAATGCTGATTAAAACTAGTATATAGCTAAACCTCAAACTCTTATCCAAATGCTTTAAAACCTTTAGTATTTTATTATTACTAAATATCACTTTAAGCTCTGGCATAAAATATTTGTAAACTCCGCTTAACTCAAGTAATACAATCTTGTTTATATAACTAGAATTCAAAAGCTTAAAGAACTCATCACGTATTCTTTCAACGCTTATATTTTTAATAAGATGAGCATTGTTTTGCATTGCCGTAAGAGTAGACTGCTCTATATCAAAATCTAGTTGAGAGGCGAACCTAACTCCCCTCATAATTCTTAGGGCATCTTCTTTAAATCGCTTATCTGGGTCACCTACTCCCCTTATAATTTTTGTTTTTATATCATCTTCACCACCAAAAGGGTCTACTAGCCCTGTAGATGGGTTATAGGCTAGAGCATTCATAGTAAAATCACGTCTGCTTAAATCTTCAGTAAGATTTTTGGTAAATATAATGCTCTCTGGATGTCTATTATCTACATACTCTCCGTCTATACGATAAGTGGTTACTTCATAATTTATTTTATTTAATAAAACAGTTATAGTACCATGCTGAATACCAGTATCAATAGTTTTTTCAAAGATATTTTTAATATCTAGAGGTAGGGCATCGGAGGTGATATCAAAATCCTTCGGTTCATTGCCTAGTACATAATCACGCACACAGCCACCGACTATAAAAGCTTCAAAATTATTTTGAGTAAGAACACTTAATATAAATAAAACATCTTGAGGAATAAACATATTAATACAAGCACCAACTTTCTTATTTTTTATTTATTTTTTATTTATTTTTAAATCAAATAAAAGCCTATAATAAATAAGCTTTTATTATATAATTATATAATACTAAAATATTCCAGAGATAGGCTCCTCATTGTGGATAAAAGTTATCGCTCTTGATAAAAGCTTCGCTACTGATAACTGCTTAATTTTTGGTATTTTTTTCTCCTCTGTAAGAGGGACTGTGTTTAATACTAATAATTCTTCTATTGCACAATTTTGAATTCTTTCTATCGCATTGCCTGAAAGTATTGGGTGAGTACAGCAAGCGAATACTCTGTTTGCTCCCCTTTCTTTTAGGGCATCTGCTGCATTTGTTATAGTTCCTGCTGTATCTATCATATCGTCAATTAGGAGTACATCTCTATTTTTGATATCTCCTATTATGTTCATAACTTCAGACACATTTGCTTTAGGTCTTCTTTTATCTATTATTGCTAAAGGTATATCTAATTTCTCTGCAAAACTTCTTGTTCTAGCTACACTTCCTAAGTCTGGTGATACAACTGTTAAATTATCTAAACTATCTTTAAACTTTTCTGAATAATAATTAGTTATAATCGGGCTTCCATATAGATGGTCAACAGGTATATTAAAAAAGCCTTGTATTTGAGAACAATGTAAATCCATAGTAATAACTCTATCTGCTCCTGAAACCGCTATTAAATCGGCAGTAAGCTTAGCACTGATAGGGTCTCTAGCACGTATTTTTCTATCTTGTCTAGCATAACCATAATAAGGAATAACAGCGTTTATGCGCCCAGCAGAAGCACGTTTAAAAGCGTCTATCATTATTAAGAGCTCCATTAGATTATCATTTACGGGATAAGATGTTGGTTGTACTATATATATATCCGACCCCCTTACGCTTTCATCTATTAAAACACTTATTTCACCATCGCTAAATTTAGTAATATGAGACTTACTAAGTGCAACACCTGTTTTGCTAGCGATTTCTTGAGCCAGTTCGATATTACCATTACCAGCAAAGATTTTTATTTCGCCTTTACAACTACCAAACATAAAAATTTTCCTCCTAAATATTAACTATTTAATAATTATTAATTATTTAATTTTTTTTAATTTTTTAAATAATATTTATATTTTACAATATATTTTCTAATATTACAATTACTTTTAAAATATTTTAAAAATTTTAGTAATTTTTTTATTTTTATTTCAAAAATCTTTAGGTAATATTGTATATTTTTTTATTTATTAAATTATAATATTTCTACATATTAATCTTATTATTATTTTTATTTAACTAATATTTATATTTTTTTACATTTTTTTCATTTAAATTTTACATTGTTTTTATATTATATTATAATTTTAACTTATTTGTGATATGGCTCGTTCTTTAATATTCTTTCTACTCTATATATTTGCTCTAGCAGTATTACTCTCATTAGTTGATGTGGAAATGTCATACTAGAAAAACTTAGCTTAAAATCCAATCTTTTCAGCACTCTCTCCGAAAGCCCAAGTGAACCCCCTATTATAAAGTACACATGACTTATCCCCCTATTTTTCTTATCTTGAATAAATTCTGCAAAACCAATGCTATCCAAATTCTTTCCATCTATACACAGCCCTATAACCATTTCATTATTTAAGTTATTTATATTCTTTAATATTCTTTCTCCTTCTTTATGTTTCACTATTTCTTCATCCGCTCGACTTAAATTCTCTGGTGCTTTCTCGTCCGATACTTCTATAATA
Source organism: bacterium (assembly GCA_044425885.1). Lineage (GTDB taxonomy): Bacteria > Bacillota > Clostridia > Lachnospirales > CAG-274 > Tyzzerella. Next base: position 3,515 of record JAWXUY010000195.1, read on the forward strand.
TTTAACTTCACGTATTTAGATAGCCTCTTTGTGTACTCCTCTATCGCTTGGCAAAAATATTTCTCTTTTATTTTACCCACGCATATAATACTTACTTTCATATTATTACAACATCTCGCTCTCTCTTATATTATATTATATTATATTATATTAATATATCTTAAACATTTGTCCATCTACTTCTGAGCCATAGCTCCTAAATTTCAAGTTTAATTTTCTCGCACACTTATTTAAATAATCTCTCACTACTGGCACTATTATATTCTCGCTTGCGTAATGAGTCGCATCTATTAAGCATAGTCCTAAGTCCTTTGCGTGTTGT
>JAWXUY010000196.1:0-3830 GCA_044425885.1 bacterium
TAATTATTACTCAAAAATAAAAAGCAATACCCTTGTTATTAGTACAGAAAATATTCTTTTGATTACAAAAACTCGTACTCTTATCTCTAAAATTTTTAATATTAATCTTGATATAATATTAGAAGACCGAAAAAAATATAAAATTATTATTAATAATCAAATATATATAAAAAAAATAATTAAAATAATTAATAGTAATTATAAAGAAAATGATTGTTTAAGTGATTTAGTAAATTATGATATATTGAAAAATTATGATGTATACTCGAAAAGAGCATATGTAAGAGCTTGTTTTATTTGTATTGGTTATATATCAGATCCAATAAAAAATTATCATTTAGAGTTTATAAATCATTCGTATGAACAAGCCTCAATGCTAAAGTTACTTATGAACGATTTTAGCGTATATCCAAAAATAATACAAAAAAAAGACAATTTTATTTTATACATAAAAGAAAGTGAGCAGATAGCACAAGTATTGAGTGTTATAGAAACGCACAAGGTTTTATTAGAATTTGAAAATATACGTATTTTAAAAGATGTTAGAAACAACATTAATAGGAGTGTCAACTGTGAAACAGCAAATATTACCAAGGTAATTTCAGCAAGTCTATCGCATATAGATGATATAGAGTATATAAAGTCTAAAGGAAAATTTAATGAGTTACCGCCACAATTAAAAGAAATTGCTATATTAAGAATAAATAATCCAGATGCTAGTCTACAAGAGTTAAGTCTTTTGACAAGTCCCCACATAGGAAAGTCAGGGGTAAACCACAGGCTTAAAAAAATAAATAATATAGCAAAAAAAATAAAAGATTTAGAAATATAGGTAGTGTAGTAATATAGTAATATAGTAATATAGAGGTAGTTTCATTTAAGTTAAGTTAGTTACTAGCATAAAACAAAACAATAAAAAATTTAATTTAATTAAAAGAAAGGGTTTGTTAAAAAAATAATTTAATTATTTAATTATTTAATAATTTAATAGTTTAATAGTTTAATATTTTAATAGTTTAATTATTTAATTTTTTAACAACAGTAATGGTAATTAAAATATGACAGAAAAAACTGTAAAAATAATTTCATCAATAGAAGCTAGAGATGTGGCAATGGTAGTGCAAACGGCTAGTCAATTTAAAAGCAATATTAAAATTAAACTTGACAACAAGATTATTAATGCAAAAAGTATTATGGGTTTAATTGCTCTTGGTGATTTAGATGGTAAAAATATTATCATCGAAGCCGAAGGAGCAGATGAAAGTGATGCAGTTAATGAGCTTGCAAGTTGTTTAGGAATTTAATTAAAAAAAAAGATTGACTTATATAAAAAAGTAGTATATATTATACATAAAGCAAAATTAAAAATTAAAAGTTATAAATTAAATATTTAAATTAAAATCAAGGGTGCTGAGTGATTTCTTGGCTGAGAAAATGCTAGTTTTAAAGCATTTAACCTTCATACCTGAACTGGATAATACTAGCGTAGGAAGATTTCTTTATTATTTGACAAAATTAATTGTAGATTATAGATTGTTATTAGACTGAATTTATTTTTTGATATTTTTAGTCATTAGTATAGACATACATATAGTTATAATAAATTGAGTGTGAATAGGATTTTTTCTTGATGGAATTATCTTGTTTGTACTCTTTTTTATTACTAAAATAAAATAAAATAAAATAAAATAAAATAAAATAAAATTAGGAGGTTTTTATTATGAGCAAAACTTATGAGGCAAGCATGGCAATACAAATATTACCAAACATCAATGACACTACCAAAAAATTAGCGGTGATTGACAAGGTGATAGAAAATATAGAGGCTAAAGCAAAAAAAAATAATCTTAATATGTTAGTAGGTCCTTTCGAAACTGTTATAGAGGGAAATCTCGAACAGGTGTTAGAGCTACTCAAAGACAGTATCCTAATAGCAAGCATTGAGGGTGAAACGGATTTATTATCTTTTATAAAAATAGCCTACAACAATTCTAATTCAGGAGTACTCTCGATAGATGAAAAAATCTCTAAGTTTAATAAATAAGTATATTAGCGTATTTACTTTTTTATTTATATTACTAGTTTGGCAGTGTATATGCTATTTCGAGTTTGTGCCTAAGTTTATGTTGCCGTCCCCTTTAGATGTAGTGAGTGCATTTATTAGCGATTTTGATTTATTATTATCTCATCTTATTATCACTTTATTTGAAGCTTTTATGGGGCTTTCACTTAGCGTTATTTTTAGCTTTATTATAGCTATATTAATGGACAGGTTTAACTTATTCTACAAGGCTATTTATCCTATTATTATTATTAGTCAGACTATACCTACTATTGCTATAGCTCCTATTATTATTTTATGGTTTGGGTTTGGGATATTGCCGAAGATATTATTAATTTTTATGACGTGTTTCTTCCCTATTGTTATAAGCATATTATCTGGATTTAAAAGTGTAGACCAAGATTTACTAAAGTTTATGGATTCTATCGGCAGTTCATACTTAAAGACGTTATTTTTAGTAAAGATACCTTTTGCTTTGAGAAGTTTTTTTGCTGGTCTTAAAATAGCTTCTTCTTATGCCATTGTAGGGGCTGTGGTTTCAGAGTGGTTAGGCGGTGATAAGGGGATAGGCGTTTATATGACACGTGTCAAAAAGGCTTACTCTTTCGACAAGATGTTTGCGAGCATTATTATAATAAGTCTATTAAGTCTTTTACTAGTCTTTATTATAAAGATGTTAGAAGACAAAGTTATTTTTTGGGAAGATTAGTTTTTTGATTAATTTAGTTTATTTTAGTTTAAGTTTATATTAAGTTTATATTAAGTTTATATTAAGTTTATATAGGAGGATTATTTTATTATGAAAAAATTATTTAAGTTAAGTATTTTATGTGTTGCTTTTATTACTTCGCTTACTGCTTGTTCTAGCTCTAGTCACGGTGATGATAGTCAAACCCAAACTGAAAGCAATCAAGAAAGTCTTAAAAGTGTTTCTTTTTTATTAGATTGGGTACCTAATACTAATCATACTGGCGTTTACGTAGCTCTTGAAAAGGGTTTTTATAGTGACATAGGTATAGATTTAGAGGTGCTTAATCCTCCAGAGGAGTCTACGACTGCCTTAGTAGCATCAAACAAGGCTGACTTTGGAGTCTCTTTCCAAGATACTATTGCCACTGCCATAAATTCAAATGATGATTTCCCAGTTGTAGCGATTGCTAGCATTATTCAGCACAACACATCGGGCATATTATCGCTTAAAGAGGCTGGCATAGATTCTTTTAAAAATCTAGAAGGCAAGACGTATGCCTCTTGGAGCGACCCTATAGAGCAAGCAACTATTAAGCAAGTAATGACTAATCAAGGTGGTGATTTCTCTAAGTTAGAAATTTATCCAAGTGTCACGACGGATGCCACTATCGCTATTCAAACGAATGTAGATGCTGTTTGGGTTTACGAAGCTTGGGACGTTATGATGGCTGAAATGCAAGGGTTAGAGTATAATTTTATTAAGTTCTCAGATGTAGAGCCGATGCTAGATTTCTACACGCCTGTTATTATCTCAAGCGTTTCTTATTTAGAAGAAAATCCGCAATTAGCCAAAGATTTCCTATATGCCACTATGCAAGGTTATGAGTATGCCATAGAAAATCCCAAGGAGAGTGCGGAGATATTACACAAGTATTCCCCAGAGTATGATTTAGATATGTTAGTCAAAAGCCAAGTTTATTTAGCAGAGCAGTACAAAGCAGAAGTAGGGCAGTGGGGCTATATTAATCCTGAGCGTTGGAATGCGTTTTATTATTGGCTAAGAGATTCAGGGCTTATC
>JAWXUY010000197.1:0-3790 GCA_044425885.1 bacterium
ATATAACGGCGGTGGTCATAAAGTAGTAGGGACTTGTCAGTTTACGCCTGAAAATATGGAAGAAGAACTGCCTAAATTATTAGAAGAAATTGTTGAACTGAATAAATAAAATAAAATAAGTAAGTAAGTAAGTAAAAAAAAGAGTTTTGAGGGTGAAAAAATAAATATATAGAGGGGAAATTGTTTTATGAAAATAACAACTCTAAAGGCAAGGTTAACTTTTCTTATAATAGCTACGGTGCTTAATTTCTCTATTTTTGCTTTTTTTGGGATAAATTCTCTTGAAAAAATAGATGAAGATTATTATGATATAATAGAAGTTACGAATGTATTATTAACAGATAGCTCTGAGTTAGCGGAAGTATTTGGGGAACTTAGAAGAAACATCGTAAGAGTAATTTATTCAAAAGATAATAGTGCTTCTCTTGTTAGTGATATAGAGGGGAATTTCTTAAATTTTGAAGCAGTGGCTACTAACTTTGTAAATAATTTAAGTGAGGTTAATAGTCATGGATATAACATGAATGATCTTATTACTAGCGTCGAGGATATTAAAACTTTAAAAAGAGAGTATTTTTCAGAGTTTAATAATATGATTAGTGCTATAACGGCGGATAATCAAATAATGTTTACAACAGCATCGAATTCAGTTGCTAGTGCTGGATCAGACTTAAATAGCAGAATATCTAATGTTAGTTTAGATACTTTCGAGGCTATAACTTTTGAAGTAAATGAAATTAAAGCAACTAAAGATGCTACCAAGTTTTCTTTAATTGTTACGTTTATTTTATCAGCTTGTTTATCAACTTTCTTATTAACTATTACTTCAAAAAGTATAAGAAGTCCGATAGACAAATTAAAAGATGCTTCTCTACAAGTAGCAGACGGTAACATGAATGTACAAGTGGTGATTGAAAAAGAAGATGAAATAGGTGATTTATCACAAGCAGTAGACACGATGGTTGTTAATTTTAAAGACATACTTATAGATATTAATAATTTATCGAATAATCTAAAAGCAGGTAAGTTAAGTGATTATAAAATTAATGAGCAAAAGTATACAGGTTCTTATAAAGAAGTAGTAACGGCAGTAAATCAAACAGTGGAAGATTTACTTAATGATAATTTATACATAATGAATGTTGTTGAATCTTTTGGTAAAGGTGATTTTGAAATAGAAGTAAAAACGCTACCAGGTGAAAAAATAGCAATGACTCAAGCGATATTAAGTGTGCAAAATATATTAAAAGCTTTTGTAGATGCAGTGAATAAATTATCTTATGATGTCGGAAATGGTGAATTTAAAAATTTATTAGATGCTACGCCTTATGAAGGTGAGTGGGTAGGAATTACAAATGGTCTAAATAAACTAGTACAAGTAATAGATGAGGCGATGATAGATACGCAAAAAAGTTTCACGGCTTTCTCGCAAGGTAATTTTGATTACAGGATAACTAAAGATTATAAAGGCTATTTTGCAGAAGTAGGAGCAACTACCAATTATACAGCAGAAATAGTAGGGTCTTACATATCAGAGATTTCAGAAATATTAAATGAAATGTCAAACCAAAACTTTAACGTAGAAATGACGCTAGATTATGTGGGTGATTTTGTATTAATACAAGAGTCAGTGGAAAACATAGTTACGAATTTAAATATTTTAACAAAAAATATAATAACTTCAGCAGAGCAAGTTTCAGACGGCTCAAGACAAATCTCAGATACGAGTATGGCTCTAGCAGAAGGAGCAACTGCTCAAGCAACCTCAGTAGAAAGACTTACTGCTATAACTGAAATTATTTCTAAACAAGCAGATATTAGTGTAGAAAATTCTAGTAAAGCAAATGAATTAGTTTCACATACAAAAGAAAGTGCAAATACTGGAAACAAGCAGATGCAAGAGATGTTAGTAGCAATGGGAGAGATAAATGAGTCTTCTAACAGCATTTCTAATATAATAAAAGTAATAGATGATATAGCGTTCCAAACAAACATACTTGCCCTAAATGCAGCGGTAGAGGCAGCTAGAGCAGGAGAGCATGGAAAAGGATTCGCAGTAGTGGCAGAAGAAGTAAGAAGTCTCGCAGGCAGAAGCCAGCAAGCAGCAAAAGAAACGACAACTCTTATAGAAAATTCTGTAGCTAGAGTGGGTGAAGGTTCTATTATAGCTAATAATACGTCAGAGGCTTTAACGAGCATAGTAGAGCAAATAGAAAGAATATCAGATATTATACAAGATAACCAATCTTCTTCGGTAGAACAGCAAAAGTCTATATTAGAAATTACAAAAAATATAAACGAAATTTCTAAAGTGACTCAAATAAATACTTCTACAAGTGAAGAATCAGCCTCGGCAAGTGAAGAATTATCAAGCCAAGCAACGGTATTCTATAATTCTGTCTCAGAAATAAAGTTGAAAAAATAAAATAAAAATAAAATAAAAAAACAAGTAAGTGCTTGTTTTTTTATTTTGATATTAAATAAATTAAAAAAAAATTTTAATTTATACAAAATATATTGACTATTAGCATAATATATATTAAAATTATTATAAATCATTAATCAGAAAGAGGTTGCCAGTCATTTAAAAAATTAAAAAAATTTATTTAGTTTTTATAAAGAAATGTTAAAATTAAAAATATAAAAGAAAGGATTGCCAAAAAAAATATTAAAATAATATAAAATTTATTTGAAAATAAGCTTGGCAATGGTGTTGATTTATGAGCGTATTATCCAATTTTATGAAAAGAAAAACAGCAGACGAAGAAATAGCTGAAAGAAAAGAACTTGTTAAAACAAGACCTGGTGTAAATATAGAATTGACCATAGTTGGAATGGACGCTGAAGACCCTAGTACACCTAAATATAGAAGTAGGCTTATGGAGTTTTTAAGTGGAAAAGAACTTGTAATTCTAGCCCCAGCGGTTTCACCAGAAAAACCTAAATTAAGCAAAACTCAAGAGTATTCTATAAAATTTGAAACTTCAAAAGGGATATTTAGTGATGTTATAAAAATTAAAGATTTAATTAGTAGCGAGGGTCTACCTTTGTTAAAAGTAGAGCTTGTAGGTGTAACAGAAAAACTACAAAGAAGGCAGTATTTTAGGCTGAAGCAAACAACAGAGTTTAATTACGTTGTTATAGAAAAGGCGAGCAAAAGCAATGAGCAAGACGTATTTAGAGCAGTTAGGGCAATGAAAAAGTTCGCTGCTGCTTATGAACAAAGTAAAGGAAATCTACAGCTACCAAATATAGGAAGCACTGTAGATATAAGTCAGGGTGGTATGCAGTTCACAACAAAAAAAAATCTACAAGAACAAGATTTAATAGCTTTTGTCCTGAAAATGGACGAAAAAGATACTCTGATTACAGCAACTGTCATATTTAAAGAAGATTTAACTCCTATAGATAAAAATCCAGATGGAACGCCTATACCCCCAAAGCCAAAGGATATAAAATTCTCTTATAAGTGTCGTTTTGAAGAAATAGATGATGAGGGTAGAGAAAATATTACAAGGCATATATACAAAATGCAAATACAAGCAAAGCAAGTGAAAAACTAAACAAAAATTTAACCAAATTGTTAATTTGGTTTATTTTTTTAAAAAAATGTGCTAGACAAAAATATGTTATTATGATAAAATTAATTATATAATATTAATATTTAACTAAAATATATTAGTATTATATAATTAAATCGTAATATTTTATAAAGTATTAAGTTAAGTTAAATTTGATTTGTAAAATGTTTAAAAAAAATATTTATAAAATACTTATATATATGAGCGTC
>JAWXUY010000198.1:0-3776 GCA_044425885.1 bacterium
ATATGCACACTCGGAGCTTGGGCAGTAAATCATATTATTTACAATTACCAACACTACATGATTTCAAATAATAAATAAAATAAAATAAAATAAAAGCCCTTGAATTAATCTTCAAAGGCTTTTACTATTTGCTTTATAAATTATACTAAGCTTCTTTTTTTGGTGAACCTTGTGCAAGAGTCTTGTAACCTTCAAGACGACGTTTTGCGTCATTTTCACAATGGTCGAATAACTGTTCAGCGACCTCTGGGAAAGCTCTTTGTAGAGAAGCATATCGAACCTCACCACGTAGGAAATCTTTAAACGATTCTTTTGGCTCTTTTGAGTCTAATATAAATGGATTTTTACCAGCTAGCTCTAATAATGGATTATATCTATATAACTGCCAATAACCACAATCTACAGCTTTTTTAGCTTCGTTTAGAGAGTAAGTCATATTTATACCATGGCTTATACAAGGAGCATAAGCGATTATTAAAGATGGACCGTCATAGCTCTCAGCCTCTGTTATAGCTTTTAGGACTTGATTTTTGTCAGCCCCTAAAGCAACTTGAGCAACGTATACATACCCATAGCTCATAGCCATCATACCTAAATCTTTTTTACGTATTCGCTTACCGCTAGCAGCAAATTTTGCTATAGCAGCTGTTGGAGTAGATTTTGAAGCTTGCCCACCAGTATTAGAATATATTTCTGTATCAAATACAAATACGTTTACATCTTCACCAGACGCAAGTACATGGTCTAAACCACCATAGCCAATATCATAAGCCCAACCATCTCCGCCGAAAATCCATTGAGATTGTTTAACTAAAACATTTTTATTTTCTAAAATATAATTAGCTTCAGGCGTAAAATCTTGAGAGTTGCTGTCAGATAGAGAAGTAAGAACATCTACAAGCTCGCTCGAAGATATTTTTGACTGCTCACCATCTTTAATAGAGTCAACCCAATTATCCAAAGCAGTTTTTAAATCTTGGTTAGAAGTGCTACTCGATAAAACTTCTGCTTTTTCTTTTATAGTTTCACGCTGTTTGTTTACGCTTATTGCCATACCAAGACCAAATTCGGCATTGTCTTCAAATAGTGAATTTGCCCAAGCTGGACCTTGCCCCTTGTGGTTTTTAGTATAAGGCGTGCTAGGAGCAGAACCACCCCAAATAGAAGAACAGCCAGTAGCATTTGCTATATACATACGGTCGCCATAAAGTTGAGTTATTAACTTAGCATAAGGAGTCTCACCGCAACCAGGACAAGCTCCAGAGAATTCAAACAACGGTTGCTCAAACTGACTACCTTTAAGAGTTTCTTTTTTAAGAGGATTGTCTTTAGGAGATAACTCTGTAGCATAAATCCAGTTTTCTTCTTCTACTTGTTGAGTATCTAAAGGCTCCATAACGAGTGCTTTTTGTCTAGCAGGGCAAGCCTCTACACAGTTACCACAACCAGTACAATCAAGAGGTGAAACCTGTATTCTGTAAGTAAAATCTTCAAAACCTTTACCGTTGGCTTTTTTAGATTCAAAACTTTCAGGAGCATCTTTACCCTCTTGTTCGTTTACTAAAAATGGTCTAATAGCAGCATGAGGACATACAAAAGAACATTGGTTACACTGAATACAATTTGCCATATCCCATTTAGGAACGTCTACCGCTATACCACGTTTTTCGTAAGCAGCTGTACCATTTTCAAAAGTACCATCTTCGTAACCTATGAAGTTTGAAACAGGAAGCTTATCACCTTGCATAGCATTAATCGGCTCTAAGAAGTTTCTTATAAAAGCTGGCTTAACTTCGTCAGTTACCTCTACTATTTGTTCAGTTGCATTTTCCCAAGATGCAGGAACTTCAACTTTTTTAACTAGCTCAATACCTTTCTCTACTGCCATTTGGTTAAGACGTACTATTTCTTCACCTTTTTTACCATAAGCTTTTATTATTGCTTGTTTCATATACTCTATAGATTGTTCTAGTGGAATTATGTTTGCAATCTTGAAGAAAGCGGCTTGTAAAATAGCATTAAACCTTTTGCCTAAACCGATTTCTCTTGCAGTAGTTACAGCATCAATAGTGTATAAATTTATTTTGTTTTCAAAAATATATCTTTTCATGTGAGTTGGTAAGTTTAAGTCTAGCTCCTCATCATTCCACTTACAGTTTAGTAAAAAATTACCGTTAGGCTTCAGCCCCTCAAGAATATCATACTTAGTAAGATAAGACGACTGATGACAAGCTATAAAGTCGGCAGTTGTTACAAGATAAGGTGCTCTAATTAATTTTTTACCAAATCTTAAATGAGAAGTAGTAAGACCGCCTGATTTTTTAGAGTCATAAGCGAAATAAGCTTGAGCATACATATCTGTGTGGTCACCGATTATTTTAATAGAGTTTTTGTTAGCCCCTACAGTCCCATCTGCTCCAAGACCCCAAAATTTACAACTTACAGTATTTTCGTCAGTTACGTCTATCTCTTTGCCTACTTCTAGAGATAAATGAGTAACATCGTCTTCTATACCGACAGTAAAGCCATTTTTAGGATTATCTAAGCTTAAATTATCATATACTGATATAATTTGTGCTGGAGTAGTGTCTTTAGAGCTAAGACCATATCTACCTCCTACTATAGTAGTGCTTGCTCCTCTTTCTTTATTTCTAAAAAACGCAGTACACACATCTAAGTATAAGGGCTCACCTAAAGAACCAGCTTCTTTTGTCCTATCTAGGACTGCTATTTTTTTAGCTGATTTTGGTATTGCTTCTAATAGTTTTTCTTCTACAAAAGGTCTAAATAAGTGGACATTTACCAGACCTACTTTCTCTCCTTGTGCATTTAAATAATCAATAGTTTCTTCTATAGTATCACATACAGACCCTATAGCAATTATTACTTTTTCAGCCTCAGGATCACCATAATAATTAAATAATTTATAATTTCTACCCGTGAGCTTGTTTATTTCATCAAGATATTCTTCTACTATAGTAGGAGTATTGTTATAAAAATTATTAGCAGACTCTTTAGCTTGGAAGAATATATCTGGATTTTGGGCAGTCCCTCTTGTAACTGGATTTTGTGGATTTAAAGATTTAGACTTAAATCTTTTTATAGATTCCATATCTACAAGCTCTTTTACTTTTTCAAAATCAAGCATTTCTATTTTTTGGATTTCATGAGATGTTCTAAAACCATCAAAGAAATTTAAGAATGGTATGCGAGACTTGAGAGTAGCTAAATGAGCCACCGCTGATAAATCCATAACTTCTTGGACGTTTGAAGCAGATAGCATAGCAAAGCCAGTTTGTCTACAAGCCATAACGTCTGAATGATCTCCAAAGATACTAAGTGCGTGACCAGCTATAGTTCTAGCAGATACGTTAATAACGCAAGGCAGTAACTCACCAGCAATTTTATACATATTAGGTAACATAAGTAAAAGACCTTGTGAGGCAGTGTAAGTAGTAGCCAAAGCCCCTGTTGATAAAGCCCCATGTAATGCACCAGCAGCTCCCCCCTCTGACTGCATTTCAACTACTTTTACAGTATGACCAAACATATTTTTCCTTCCTTGAGCAGCCCACTCATCAACGTGTTCTGCCATCGGAGAAGATGGAGTAATAGGGTATATGTTGGCAAGCTCAGAGAATTCATAAGAAACTTCAGCGGCAGCCTGACACCCGTCCATAGTTTTCATAATTTTAGACATATTAAAAAACCTCCTATTAAATATTATTTTATAATCTATAATTTATAATTTATTATATGCTTAAATGCTTAAATAC
>JAWXUY010000199.1:0-3764 GCA_044425885.1 bacterium
AGAGTAGAGAGATAGATTATGAAAGAGGGGCTTTTGTGGAGATAGAGAGGATAGAGAGAGTAGAGATAGGAGTAAAAGAGATAGAGGAATTAAATGGGGGAGTAGAGGGAGATAGACAGGAAGAAAATAGGGAAGAAGTAATTAAAATAAAAGATATAATTTCTAACGAATATAATCTGCCGTACGAGAATATAAATATAATAATAATATAAATTTAAAAAAATATTAAAATACGAAGATAATAAAATACTAAAGAAAGGCTTGGTTTTACTATGTTTCAAAATACTTTTAGGAATATATTTAATAATAAAAATAATTATTATAATTTGATACTTATTATTTTTATAGCTGTAATTTTATTTTTTTTTAGTACTAGAAATAGTGATGATAATAATTTAAATATTAATAATAGCGATGACGCTTTTAATAGCGATAAGAATGACTATGATAATTATAAAGGATTTGATGATAATAAAAATAATATTTATAGTTCGTCTTACGATGCTTCTTATGAGCAGAGCTTAGAAGCAAGGCTTAAATTAACTTTATCTAAGGTAGAGGGGGTAGGAGATGTGGAAGTTATGATAAGCACAGAAAATGGAAAGGAGATAGTTACTAAAAGCGACATAACGAAAGAAAATTCTATAACTTCTGAGAATGCCCTTACTGGTGATGCTAGAAATATACAAAGTGGTAAGTATCAAGATAGTACTGTAAAGATAAACGGTGACGAGCCTCTTATTTTAAAAGAGATTAGCCCGAAGATAGAAGGAGTCTTGATAGTAGCACAAGGAGGAGATAACATAGAAATTAAAAATTCGCTTATTAATGCGACAAACGCCTTATTAGGCGTTGAAATACATAAAATTCAAGTTCTTAAGATGAGATAATAAAAAATATAAAAATAAAAAATATTGGATTAATATTAGGGGAGGTTCTAAATGATGATTGTATTTAAAAAAAATCAAATTATAATTAGTGCTTTGGTTGCGATGATAGGTATAGCTGGTTATTTAAATTATGTTGATAATAGCGTAATATCTACAGAGTATGTATACGGCGATGAAGATATAACAGGGCTTATACCAGATTATGACTTATATGGCAATCAAATAGTTTCAAATGAGGTTGATAATTTTAGTCTAACTATAGAGGCTAATGCAGGTGGTAATACAGAAGTAGACTCTAATTATGAGTCAGAGGCTGGTGAGGCTGTTTTTGTAAATAATAGTAGTGATACTTCTTATTTTATACAAGCTAAACTAGAGAGAGAGCAAGCACGAGCTAAGCAAAAGGATATTTTAACAGAGATGATTAACAACGAGAATATAGAGCAAGATAAAAAATCAGAAGTAGCAGACGAGATGCTTAAAATACAAGAACGCATTGAAAAAGAGACGGCTTCAGAAGCGATGATAGAAGCGAAAGGCTTTGAGGAAGTTTACGTAAGAATAGACGATGATACAGTCGATGTAGTAGTAAATAAGACAGAGCTTAGTGAGGCAGAGATAGCACAAATAGAAGATATTATAAAAAGAAAAACAGGCGCTGACGTAGATAAGATTAGAATAAGCCCTATAAGTAAATAAAGTAAATAAAATAAATAAATATAAAAAGAGGCTATTTTTTTAAAAAAAAGCCTCTTTTTAATTTTGAATAATTTTGAATAATTTAAATTATTTTTAAATAAGTTTTTATTGCTGAATTGCTTTTCCTTGTTTTTTCCAGTCTTTGAATTCGGCGGCAGCAGTAAATAAAACGTCAGTAGAAGAATTCAATCCCGTTTCGCAAGAGTCTTGAACTACTCCTATTATAAATCCAACCCCTACGACTTGCATAGCAATATCGTTAGAAATTCCAAATAATGAACAAGCTAAAGGAATTAATAGTAAAGAACCTCCAGCCACTCCAGACGCCCCACAAGCTGAAATTGAAGCGACCAAGCTTAATATAACTGCTGTAAGAAAATCAACTTGCATATTTAAAGTATTTACAGTGGCTAAAGTCATAATAGTTATAGTTATAGCAGCACCTGCCATATTGATAGTAGCCCCTAAAGGAATAGAAACTGAATAATTATCTTCGTTTAGTCCTAAAGACTCGCAAAGCGCCATATTAACTGGAATATTAGCAGCTGAGCTTCTAGTAAAGAATGCTGTTATAAAGCTTTCTTTAAGGCATTTTAATACAAGTGGGTATGGATTTTCTTTTATAAGTAAAAATACTATTATTGGATTTACAACTAGAGCTATAAATCCCATAGACCCTACTAATAAGAGTAATAGTTTGCCATAGTCTACAAATATTGACATACCGCTTGTAGCTACCGTAGTATAAACAAGCCCTAAAATACCAAGAGGTGCGAAGCTAATAACCCATCTAACAGCCTGAGAAACAGCATCAGAAATATCTCCTAAAACTTTTTTTGTTATATCGTCGGCAGATTTTAATGCAAGTCCGAATACAACTGCCCAAGCTAGTATACCTATGTAGTTTGCGTTGATTAAAGACTCTACTGGGTTTTTAACTATATTTAATAATAGTGTTTGAATTACAACTCCTACTCCGTCTGGGGCTGAGCTCTCTACTGCGTCTTGTAGCTCTAGCGTTATTGGAAACATAAAGCTCGCTATAACAGCCACAAGAGCTGCCAAAAAAGTACCAACTAAATACAAGATTACTATAGTGCCCATATTAGATTTATTACCGCTTTTTGACTGTGCCAAAGAGCTCATTACTAAAAAAAATACTAATATAGGTGCAATAGCCTTTAATGCTCCTACGAATAAATCGCCAAGTATTCCTATAGTTGATGAGGTCGGTGCAACTACTCCTAAAATTGTACCGATGACTAGACCAGCTATAATACGTGTTACTAAGCTTATACTATCCCATTTTCTAAATAAATCCATGACAATTCCTCCTTTTTAATAAAAATTTAATAAAAATATTTAACAAAAATTTATAATAAATTTAATAATTTATTATTTTTTATTATACACTACTTTATGTCAAAAAGTCAAGTTTTGTTACGAATATACCAAAATAACTTAATAAAAACTATTATACATAAAATATACGTGTTAAAATATGGAATTATATACGTATACGTTAATAATCAAATAAAAAAAATACAAGATGTACTAGACTCTTGTATTTTTAAATAAAGTATATGATTTTATTTTTTTATTTTTAGTTATTATTTTATTTACATATCTTTTTTTAGAGCTTTATATATAATACATTTTGTGAAGTACACTCCTTGACCAGCCAACATTGATATTATTAATATATTTTGTACTCCATATCTAGTAAGAGCTATATAAGACGCATTTATATATAATATAATTGTAAAACCTAATACAGTAGAGAAACATTTAAAAAATACTTCTTTATTGGTTTTGAGTTGTATAACTACTCCAATAATACCTATCAATGCAAAGATTAAAAGAATTAAAAATATATTATCTATATGATAAGATATGTTAAATAGCTTTTCTAAAATGCTATTGTTAAACTCATACTGGGAATATTGAGATGGAACAAACTGGTTTCTTAATAATTTTATAGGGTTATCTAATAAAATAGTTTTATAATAACCACTATTTGTTTTCCATTCTTCTATACGTTCGTCTGCTAAAATCCCTCTTTCTTTTATATAATAATACGGATTTACCCCGATTGTCTCACCATCTTGAGCTCTATAATAATTTACTGTCGAGGCAGCTTCGTATATATAATCATCATAACTTCCCTCTGGAAAG
>JAWXUY010000007.1:0-3853 GCA_044425885.1 bacterium
TATTTATTTACTGTTGTTTATTTATAGTTTTTTTTATTAAATAAATAATAATTAGATTGTAATGTATTATAACATATAATTATAGAAAAATAAAGAGATTTTATTAGAATTATTGAGGTTGGGGGATAAACTTTTAAATTAGCACACTTTGGTGATAATTTAGTGGAATATACTTTTTTGTAATTAATTGATTTAGATTATTTTTTTAGAAAATATGCTTATAAATTAATTTATTAATAAAATTTTAAATTTTAATAAAAAATAAGTTGTTAAAATTAAAAAATAATGTTATAATTAGAGAAAATAAAAAATTAAGAAAAATAAGACTCGTATTAATGAAAGGTAAATAAATATTTATGTATAAAACATATTCTACAACAATAGCAGGTAGAGAATTAATCGTTGAAATAGGGAGAGTAGCGGAGCTTGCAAATGGCTCAGCTATTATTCGATATGGTGAGACAGTTTTGCTTATGGCAGTAGCGGCTTCGGATAAACCGAGAGATGGCATTGACTTTTTTCCACTTAGTATCGACTACGAAGAAAAATTATATTCGGTAGGTAAAATACCGGGAGGATTTTTGAAACGTGAGAGTAGACCATCGGAGAAGGCAATACTTACAGCCCGCCTTATAGATAGACCTATTAGACCATTATTTCCTAAAGACTATAGAAACGACGTAGGACTAGTGGCTACTGTCCTATCAGTGGAGCAAGACTGTAGTCCAGATATAGTGGCAATGGTGGGCTCATCAATAGTTTTATCTATATCAGATATCCCATTTAATGGACCAACAGGGTCTGTAATGGTAGGGCTTGTAAACGGGGAATATATTATAAACCCAGATTATGAACAAAGAGAAGCTAGTGACTTATCACTTGTGGTATCATCTACTAGAGAAAAAGTTATGATGATAGAAGCGGGAGCAAATGAGATAGACGATAAGACAATGTTTGATGCGATTATGCTTGCCCATGAGGAAAACGTTAAGATAGCGGAATTTATACAAACTATTGTTGACGATATAGGTAAAGCAAAACATACTTATGAAGAACATAGCGTTAACGAGGAATTATATCAAAAAGTAATAGATATAGTTACAGACGAGAGAATGGAAAAGGCGGTCTTTACAGACTTAAAACAAGTTAGAGACGAACAAGTTTCAGCACTAAAAGAAGAAGTAATAGAAAAATTGCTAGAAGACTTCGATGGAAATGAAGGAGAGTTTATTGGAGAGATAAACGAAGCTTTATATAAATACGAGAAGAACACAGTAAGAAGAATGATATTAAAAGATAATAAGAGACCAGATGGACGTGGACTAGAGGAAGTACGTAAACTTACAGCGGAAGTAGATATAGTACCAAGAACACACGGCTCAGCGATATTTAGTAGAGGACAAACTCAAGTTCTTACTATTACAACACTAGGAGCTCTAAGCGAGGCACAAAGGATAGATGGACTAGACGAAGCAGAAGTTTCAAAAAGATATCTACACCACTATAATTTTCCAAGCTACTCAGTAGGAGAGACAAGACCATCTAGAGGACCAGGTAGACGAGAGATAGGACACGGAGCTTTGGCAGAACGTGCTTTAATACCAGTATTACCGACAGAAGAAGATTTTCCATACGCTATTAGATTAGTGTCAGAAGTAGTTAGCTCAAATGGCTCTACATCTCAGGCGAGCGTATGTGGTTCTACACTTTCTTTAATGGCTGCTGGAGTACCTATTATTAGACCAGTGGCAGGTATCTCAGTTGGACTTGTAGTAGGAGATAATGATGATGACTTTGTACTTCTTACAGATATACAAGGACTAGAAGACTTTTTTGGAGATATGGACTTTAAAGTAGCTGGTACTAGTAAAGGTATAACAGCTATACAAATGGATATAAAAATAGACGGACTAACACCAGAGATTATTATGCAATCACTAACAAAGACGAATGAATCAAGACAACGTATACTAGAAGACGTAATGCTTAAAGAGATAGCAGAGCCAAGAAAAGAGCTATCTAAATACGCACCTAAAATAGTATTTATACAGATTGACCCAGATAAGATGGCAGATGTTATCGGACCAAGAGGGAAAGTTATTAATAAAATACTTGAGGATACACAAGTAGATAAGATAGATACAGAGGAGAACGGAAGAATATTTATATTGTCTAACGACCAAGAGAAGATTAACAAAGCTAAATTTATAATAGAATCAATAGTGAAAGTACCAGAGGTTGGTGAAATATATAAAGCGAAAGTTATGAGAATATTGAATTTTGGAGCATTTGTTGAGTTTGCACCGGAAAAAGAAGGACTAGTTCATATATCTAAGATATCAAGAAATAGAATAGATAAAATAGAAGACGTTCTTAACATAGGAGATACTATGGAAGTAAGAATAGTAGAGATTGACGATAAAGGAAGAGTAAACTTGGTAAATAACGAGATATATTAGGATTTTTTTAAATAAGCCTCTGTTAAACTTAATAAATGTTTTAAGTTTTAATGGAGGCTATTTTTTTAGAGGGTATTATATTTGATAATTTAGATAATTATATAGTTATGATAAAAAATTAAAAAATAAAAATAAGAGGAGATAATAATTTTTATGATAGATGTTATTAATTTAAACAACGGGATTTCTATTGTTATGGAACAAGTTTCATACGTTCGCTCGGCATCTTTTGGAGTTTATATAAAGGCAGGTTCAGTCAACGAGACTCAAGAAACCGCAGGTATATCACACTTTATAGAACATATGATGTTCAAAGGGACAAAAACAAGAAGTGCAAAACAAATAGCACAAGAGATGGATGACGTAGGAGCACATATTAATGCCTACACATCTAAGGAGCATACTTGCTATCACGTTAAAGTTTTAGATACACACCTTAAACTGGCAATAGATATAATAGCAGATATGATTTTTAATTCTAAGTTTGACGAAGACGAGATAAAAAAGGAGTCAAAAGTAATAACAGAAGAAATATCTATGTACGAGGATAACCCAGAAGATTTACTAATATCGAATTTAAATAACGCTATTTGGGAGAAATCTTTACTCTCTAATAAGATACTAGGTAGTAGAGAGACAGTAGCCTCTTTTAAGAGAGAAGACTTTATAAAATATTTAGATGAGTTTTACGTTGGAGAGAACACAGTTATCGCACTAGCTGGTAACTTTAATAAAGAAGATATATTAGGATTTATTAAAGAGAAGTTTTCGGAGATGGAGAGAGGTGTTAAAAGCATCCCGATTACAGAAAAACCTATTTATGTGCCATCAAGAGTTAAGACATTTAAAGATATAGAACAAGTTCACTTGGCAATGTGCTTTGAAGGTATAGGACTAGAACAAGAAAGGACACCGATTAGTATTTTAAATGCAGTACTAGGAGGAGGAATGAGCTCTATTTTGTTTCAAAAGATACGTGAGGAGAGAGGGCTTGCATACTCTATTTACTCATATAGTAGCTCATACACACTAAATGGGACATATAATATATACGCAGGACTTAGCAAAGATAAGCTACCAGACGCAATAGATATAATTAAGAAAGAAATTTTGGAGCTAAAAGCAAATAAGATACCAGAAGATAAGCTTCTCACAACGAAAGAACAAATAAAGAGTAACTATATAATGGGAATGGAGAGTATAGCACAAAGACGAGGTAATCTCGGTATGAAGAAGATTTTACTTGATAAAGTAGAGAGTATAGACGAGATGATTAGTAAGATAGACAAAGTAAATAAAACAGACGTAGATAACCTAATAGAAGCTATATTCGATATGAGTAAACTAAGCATATCTATAATAGGAAGGGTAAACGATATAGATTTAGAGAGTAT
>JAWXUY010000007.1:3953-20846 GCA_044425885.1 bacterium
TTATTTAACTTATTTACTTAACTTATTTATTGAATAAATTATTCAGTAGAGCCTGATATACTAATATCTATGTTCTCTCCGATAATAGTTAATAGAGTAGCATATAGTAGAGTAGGTATATGCTTGTACTCATTTTCAATATTTTTTAAATCTATTTTTATTTTAGAATCTAGATTTATTTTGTTTTCTAAGCAATACTCCGTAAAATCCTCTAGAGTATTATATAAACCTTTTATTACTTTGTTATTTCTGGATAACTCAAATTTTTGATTTAACTCTTGAAAATTTTGGTTTTTTTCTTGGTCACGTAGCCTAAAGCAAGCTAGTATAAACTCTAACTCAGATATAATATCTGTCTTGACGATACGTGAAGTAGCAATTTTCAGATACTCTATATTTTCTTGTAATTTCTCGATACTCTTTTCAAATAGACTTATTACTAAATCTTGGTCTAAATTAAATATTAAATCTTCGTTTTTCCAAAGAACCTCACCTAATGATATAATAAGCTTTCTATTTCCTACCCCAAATTCTATTTTTTCTTGTTTTTCTTGTTTTTCTTGTTTTTCTTCTATTTCTTCTATTTTTAATTCTTCTCCTATAAGCTTTTCAAATAGCTCTACCTGACAACTATGCTCAAGATTTCCAATACAACGCATTGCAAATTTTATATCTTTGTCTTGAAGTTTTTTCAGAGTTTTATTTTCTTGTTTCATATTTAGATTTTTTAACTTATAATCTAAATGCTCCAAAGCTAACTTACAAGCTTTTTCTGGTTGATAGCCTGCTGTTAGACTTAATAGAGAGAATAAGTAATCTTTTACTTCATTGTTTTTAGTAACATCATACATACCAAATACACTAGGCAAATACCTATCTAATTGTCTTTTATAAGTATTATCTTCTAGCTTTATATTTCTGTTATTAAAAAATATAGTATGGAATGGAAAGAAATTAAAACTTCCTATACTAAGCGCTTGAATATCATCAAAATTATTTATCGTGTAGTCATAATCTGGATCAACTTGATTTCCATTTCTTATAGAAGAATAACTATAACTGTTAGAACTATTATTCAAAATAATATAAACTATACAATTCTTTTTAAGCACATCACTATTTTTTTCATATAACTTAAAAGACTTAAATTTAACTAAAATAGTTTCATCTTTATTAAAAGTAAACTTATAATTGCTAATAGATAATCTCTGACAGTTAGACGTATTTAGTTTAACTTCTGCATAATCTTCATTAAGTTCATAACCATTTATTAAATTATAGATATTACTTATCTCTTTAAATACTCTTAAAGTCCAATCTAATAAATCGCTAGTCCCACTGCCTTTGTCTTTGGGATATCTAGTAAATAAGCTCCAGTCTTCATTTGGTCTAAACACAGGGGCTTTAAGATCTTGATTGTTGTAGGAAGTAAGCTTTTGCCATTTTGCAGTCACAGGCTTCAATTTGTCTTCATGCTCTTTAATAGGCTTAAACACAAGCTTATAAGGGTTAATAGCACCATATTCATAAGTCATAGTTAGATAACATACAACATCTTCTTCTAAAGGAAACTCCTTAGACTCAAGAGTCACTTCATACTCAGAGGCTTCTGTACCATCTTCACTAATAATAGGGAACTTGTACTTGTCTAAATCTTTAGGTAAAGTAAACCTGCCTTCTATTTCTTGAGTATACTTTTTACCTGCTTCAAAATCGACTTTTAAGTCTTTAATTAACTGGAATTTACCATAAGGAAGCTTTATAGCGAGAGAAGGTAAACGGTTAATCCAAAGCTTAAAAGCTGTTTCTTTTTGATAGACTTTGTACTTAGCACATCCAACCATTGCACTATTTTTGTTATAATTATAATTTTTTACTAACTCAAACTTATCATAATTATTATTGTTCTTGTTCTTGTTATTATTCTTGTTATTGTTATTGTTGTTATTATTATTAAATTCTAACATATCACTAGCTAGTAATATATGTATTTTATTTTTAGAATTTTGGTCTATTTCTAAAATACTTAAATCTAAATTGCTTACTATTTTATCTGCTACATTAAGCTTTAACTTGTGATGTATTTCCTGACGTATTTTTTCAGAATTATAAAACCAGCTCTCTTTACAATCTATAAATAAATCTTCTTGCAACAACACTTCTTTACATAAGGTGTCGATTAGCCAATCTGCATCTTGATAATTACAACCATTCTTTTCTAATACCTCTTTTATAATTTTTTTATAATTAAATTCTTTTTCTTCCAGCTCTATTACCTTTATAGGATACCTCTCCCATATTAGCCCATAAGTTTCTGGAACTTCTTCATTTAATTCTACTTCAAAGCTACCTCTTACTATACTTACTAACAACTTATTACCCAGTATATCTGCTACTAAAACAAAATCTTTATCTTCAAACCCAACCTTTTCAAAATCACTAGAGAATTGCCAATCAAATACAACCCCTATACTCTTTGAAAACCAAGAAGCGTTTTTAAGGCTTGAGCTGAGCTCCTTATTTATATCTATAAGCTGTAGCTCTGAGAATATATCTGGTAATATGTAGTCTATCTTTTTTACATCTAATTCATTTGAAAGCATACTACCGATATAAGACATCTCTTTAAAATTATTATCTAGATTATTGAGCATGCTATAAAAAGAGCTAACCTCACAACCACTCTTTAAAACTTTGGCATTACTTAAATCTAAATTAATATTATTATCTTGCTTTAATGATATTAGCTTTTTATTTATACTTTTGATATTGGTATAGTCATTATTAAGTATAAAATTAGGAGAAATAAGCGACATATCTACTATCGCATACTTTCCTGTATAATAATCATAATCATCATCATTATTATTAATATTAGATGGTTGATAATAAATATCATAAAAGTCTTTCATCGAACGCTTTAAGAATTCAGTATAAATAGCATTAACATTTTCATAATTTATAATTTTTTTATAAATATGTTCTTTTTCTTTTTCTTTTTCTTCTGTTTTTTCTTCTCTAGCCTCTATAACCTCAACATCAACTTTATCATCAACTTTACCATCTTCTTGACGTTCTTGTTTAATTTTTTGTTCTTCTATAACAGCATAACAACTTTGCTTTTCATACCTATCATTATATATTTTATTTTTAACACTTAAACTCGTTTGATAATCACCTATATTTAATACTATTTTATTTTTATTAAAACTTATACTACACTCTATAAAATCATCAGAATTGCTGTCACTTTTATTTATTACAAACCTAATATTTTTATAAGCCTCTAACTCTTTTATTACTAGATTAAACTCGTCGAAATCGAAATTTAATAATAATTGAGGAAAATTTGCATTTAGATTTAAATTTAATACACAGCATATTTTTATAAAAAATAATATAGTAAACTTTTTGTTTATATTAAGGATATCATCGAGGAGTATTTGATCTAATCTATTTAGCTTGTGCCAAGTTTTCCAAACCACATTATAATTTTTGTGTGATAATAAAGTGTTGTTTGGGATAGTATTTTCCCATAGCCCTATCTCAGTACATAAATCACTCTTTAAGAATTTAAATACCTCATTATAATAATATTCTTCTTGCTCACTTAGATCCAGAGCCTCTCCCTTGGCATTTAAGTATAACTCTAAAGTTTTAACAACGGCTTTAAATAGCCTGTTTTCGGCTATATCAATACTGTTGTACCTGATAGCTGAATTTATTTTATAACTAGTATTTGATAACTTGTCTTTTATATTTAAGCCAGACTGCTTACTGAGCCAAATTATGGTTTGGGAATTAAACTCTCTTGCTTTAGATATATGTACTACTTGATTTTCTTTAATTATTTTTTTGTTTATATCTTCGACTATATGATTAAAAGCAATAATAAAATCATCTAATATGTAGCTTAGATAATCTTTTTGATTTTCTAAACTGTTTAAATTATTTTCATCTAAATCATTGTTGACTATATCTATTAGACCTTTTGGTAAGGCATAACCTGTGAGATTATCGAATTCTATAATATCTAACCAATAATTTCTTAGATAAAGTAATAAATAAGAGAGTCTTTTTTGTTGATTACTGCCATTAAAACCATTATAATATTCTTCATAATTATTCATAAGCATACCTTTCAAAACTGTTATTCATCGTAATCATCGTCGTCATAATCATTATCATCATCGTCATAATCATCGTCATCATCGTCATCATCGTCATTATCGTCATAATCATCGTCATCATCGTCATCATCGTCATTATCATCATCATAATCATCGTCATTATCATCATCATAATCATCATCGTCATCATCATCATAATCATCATCATAATCATCATCATCATAATCATCATTATCATAATCATCAATAACATCTTCTAAATAATAAGCACTATTCCAGATGAACTGACCATATCCAAATTCACAAGCACTTTCAAAATCCCTAGTAAGATTAAAATCATTTTGGTCTAATATATTTTTTATTTTATCTAAGCACTCACTTTTACTTTTCCCTCTTGTTTCTATACCTCTTAACTTAGGCATTATTTTTTGGACAATTTGGTCTTCAAAAGCTGTATGCATGGCAATTACTAAATCATTTCTTGTTCTTTTAGAGATAGTTTTTTGTTCTTTGTTTTCTTCCATTATTTGTCTTACAGTTACATAATTTAATATATAAAAATAGATAGACTGCCATACTCTGTGACCTATAGCCCTTCCAACTACACCTAAGCATTTATTTATATCCTCTACTATTTTTTTATATTCATCTAATTCTTTTTTAACTATTTTTATTATAGGATATTCAGATTCATCGCTACTATTAAAATCTCTTACTAACCAACTAACCCATGTGTTATATTTTAGTAAATTATCACTTTTTATATCACTTATTTTTTGCATAGATGTTCTATTTGCAAAAGTAGAGGGTCTTGGGAAGTTTATTAATACCCCTCTATCTAAAACTTTATCTGACAACGACTTTGTTGTCTCATCTTGATTCATAGTACCCGTCCATAATATATTTCTTTCCATTTTTAATTCATAAGGCTCTATACCTGACCCAAGCTTTACATTTACATAAGGTAACGCTTTTTTAGTTATACCTCGTCTTTCTTCTAACTTGCTTAAAAACTCTGCAAAATAATGTTCTACATGAGCTAAATTCATTTCATCTAATAGCACTATGCTCATATACTCACCTAGCTCACCTATTGTTTGAGCAAGAAACCTTAAAACTGGCTGAGCATCGAATTTGTTGTCTATAGAATTAAAGAATCCCAACATCGACTCTTGACTGTCCCAGTTCGGCTGTACTGAAACATTCATAAAATTTATTCCACCTATTGCAGAGTATAACCTAGGTAATTCAGATTTACCAGTTCCGCTTACTCCAGCTAAAACTGCTATACTAGACCAATCTGAGATTTTCAGCGCCGTATGGAAAGCATATAAGATTCTTCTATCAAATTTAAAGCCATATCTTTCAGATTCTTCTTCTATATTATTTAGCCATTCTATTTCACTCTCTGGCTGAATTTCTCCTAAAGAGCTTATATCTTTTTTAAATTCTACTATCGGGAGCTCTATATCTTTTATTCTTTCTTCTCTTTCAGCCACACGTGCTTTAGAAGTACATAATCTTTCTATTTGTGCATCTCTGTCTTTTACGCTTGCATCTAATAAATCTACTTTTGACTCTAATTGAGAGTTTTGTATTTCTAACAATGAATTTTCATGTTCTAAATCACCGATATTATTAATTTTTTCTAAATATAAATCTCTTTCGTCTTTTATAGCCTCATTTTGAGTTAATAAAACATCATGTTGTATTTTCAACTTATCATATTCTTCTTTTATTTTAACCTCTGGTCTCTCTAAAACTTCTTGTCTTAACTCTTTTATAGTATTTTCTTTTTCTTCTATATATTTTTTTAATATAGTAGGGTCTTTGTAACCTTCTACAAAATATTTAAGTGAATTATTTTCTTCTGTCAAATTAAATATGCTGGTTCTTAATCTAGCCAATTCTAAGTCTTTTTGCTCGATTTCAACATTAAAAGATTCCACCCTGTCTTTTACACCAATATCAATACCTTCTTTAATATCATTTTCATAATTTACCCTAGCATTTTTATTTAAACTTTCTAGAGTTTCTATTTTAGATTTAAGCTCCTGCATACTATTTACTTCTGCAATTCTTTCATCTAACTCACTATTTTTTTTATCAATTTCTTCTTGTCTATCATCAATATACTTTTGCGCCATATTTCTTTTTTCTTCTAATTCACTATCTAATAAAGTATACCTTTCTGATGTATAAGTATTAAAATCCTCATCGAATTTAATAATATTGTCTTGATAATCTTTTGAAGCTTGAGTATAGAGCTCTGTATTTTTTAGAGTTTGTTCTCTTTGCATTGCGACTAATTTGTATAGCTCGATTTTTGTTTCTTCTTCAAGTTTTTGTTTAAAAGCTTTAAACTTTTCATTTTTTTCGTCATACTCATCTTGAGCTTGATTTAATTTTAACTCTTTTTTAGATAGCTTATCTTCACGACTATTTAAACCAGCCTCTTTGTTTTTATTTTCTATTATAGTTCTCATAAATAAAACTACTGGTAAATTAAACGCATCTTCTATTTCATCTTTTAAACTTATTAGACTTTCTATTTCTTTATTTAAATCATCTGCTTGAGCTTTCATAGAGATTTTTTCAGCTGTAAGCTTTTCTAACTCTATCTTTATTTCTTCATTATTTAAGCTATTTTGATATTGATTATTATTATTATTATTATTATTATTATTTCTGTTGTTATTTTTGTTATTTTTTCTGCCCTTACTCATAATTTTCTCCTATTTTAAATTTTAATTTATTATATTAATTATTGTTTTTGTTGTATCAAAAACTTCATCTATTAGACTTAATAATTCTTGATCACGAATAGTAATATTTATATTGTTGTTTCCATCACCTCTATAAGAGATAATCTTGCAAATTGTGGTTATAATTAATTTAAGCTCTGCAATATTAACTTTATTATTTAACGACTCATTAATAAATAATAATAGATAT
Organism: bacterium; assembly: GCA_044425885.1. Classification (GTDB taxonomy): domain Bacteria; phylum Bacillota; class Clostridia; order Lachnospirales; family CAG-274; genus Tyzzerella. The sequence goes on from JAWXUY010000007.1 coordinate 11,039, forward strand.
GCGCCTAAAGTTGCATTAGAAGAAGAACAAGCATTTTCGAAATATACTTCTCTAATAGAGCTCACCTCACTTGGTATTTGGATATTAATTTCTTGTAAATTTTGTAAAATTTCCCCTTTTGAAACTTCTATTTTTTCTTGTCTGCGTGAATTTAGTAAATTTTTGATATAACCACGGAATATGTTTTCAAATAGACTATACATATTTTTGATAATATCTAATATATTTATGTCATCACCACTTCCAGAATAATTTATTTTTACTAAAGCTAACATTGTTAAATAATCTTTGTTATTTTCAAATATTTGATTATGAGATAATATAGTAAATGTTTTAGAGAGATAACTATTTGCATTTACGATTTCTTGAGAGATATCATTGCTAATATCAATAGTGCTATCTAGATTATCAATACAAAAATCTTTTAATAGATAATGGGCTAGCCCATAGGTATAGCTATAATATTTTTTTAAAGTCTTGTGGTCATAACTATTCTTTTTATCATTTTTTTGACCATGAGAAACTTTATTTCTAATTTTTGTAATTTGTAGAATCCTGTTAAGAAAAATTTTATTTTGGTTTTCAATACTGTTGTTAATAAAAACATAGAACTGACTATTTTGTTTATTTTGGTTAGCTTCTACTACGGCTAATAATAATAATATTTTTGTGTTAATTTTGTTTTTATCTAAATTTTTATCATCTAATACTTTTTTATAATCTTTTATTTTTTGACTATCTAATTCAAAAAGCATATGACGTTTTTTTTCGTTATATTCTTGTGTATTAATATTTATATTATTTAGTAAGTCTTTTAATTTTTTTATTTTTTCACTTTCTGAAGATAGACTTATAAAATCATTTAATATGGTTGAGGTAGTGTGGTTAAAATTGGATTTTTTCATATAATAATATAGCATCCAACCTATTGCTATATAATAGTTTGAAGCTGTTTTTTCATTTTTGGATTCTATTTCCTTTTTTTTGTCTGGAGAGCTTATTCTTGCTTGTTCGTCAGATATTGTTTGTTTTAGATTTTGTTTAATATCTGTGTACTTGTCATTTATGTTTTTGTTAGATTTTTGGATTTTATTTTTTGAATAGGAAGCAGACTTGGTAGCCCGTTCATTAAGATAACTTAATATAGACCTGTAATTAGTTTTTATGTACTTGGCTAACTTTGGGTCATACATCGAGAAACCGTCTGACACTACTATATTTTCTGCATCACCATCTAATATTATTGCTTTATAATGTATATAGCTTTTTTCTTTGCTGGTAATTTTTATTTTATTTATGTCATCTACACTATAAATAATCATTGATTTATTTTCTTTTCCTACATAAGATTCTATATCATAAGGGGCTCTGGCTTCTCTTATTTGATAATCAAGATCTTTAAATTTTGAGAAGAACTTTTCAAAATTTTCTTTAATATCGAGTTGAGTTATATGTGCCTTGTCAAATAAATAATCTTCTGAATACCTGTTTAATATACCATAGATATTTTTAGCCTTTCCTGCTGAACCTATTTTCATGTAGAAATTTAATACATTTTCATTTTCATTTTTATTTTTATTTTCATTTTTATTTTTATTTTTATTTTTATTTTTATTTTCTGATTCTTCTTGATATTTTCCAGTTATGCATACATCTTGGATATTTCTAAAATCCATTATATGACTTATTTCTTGATTTATCCCTACTATAGCATGCCCTGTTCTGCTTATATAACTATTTTTAAAATTTTGTTTTTTACTAGTTAAGTTTAAGTTTATATTTTCTGTTTCTGTTTCTTGTTCAATATCTTCTTCAATATCTTCTTCCGACTCTATCTCTATTTCTGAGCCTTGTTCATCATAGATTTTTTTAGATAAATCATTTTGTATTAAATAATTAATTCCATCATTTGATATACGCTTATCGGGATTTAAGAAATTTTTTTCTATGAGCTTGTCTTGGATAAATTTTATTAAATCTTCACCTAGTAAAATATCCTCATTTATGCTAGACTCTTGTATTATTTCTATTTCTGCCAATTTAAGTATAGTTTCTTCAAAAATATTTAATAACTTTTCTTTTTCTATAATTTCTACATCAAACGTATATATAACAGCTGGCATAAATATGTCTACTTCTGCCATAATTTTATCATTTATGTTAAAAACATCTTTATACTTTTGATTGTCTTTCCAGAAACTATATACTTTTACTTGTTCTATTTTGTATTGCTCCTGTTCCATTTCCATTATATTACTGACTTCCTTTCTTAGAATTTTTTTTTGGGTGGGGGTGATTATTAATATATAAGTCCACCTGTTTCTTTGCATAACTCATAAAAATTATACATAGCTGGAACGAATTCTTGACTAAACTCACTTTTAAATAACTCTAAATCCCCTACTGCTATTAATATTTTTTTTTGCCTACTCATAGCAACACATAACCTATTTTCTATTAATAAAAACCCAAATGTTTTTTTGGCATAAGTTTCTTTTAAATTATATAATAATAACTTCTTTTTATCTTCTGAATTTTTGTTTTCAGCCTCTATTTCTTGTTTTTCATCTGGATAACGGTCTAGACTTTCGCTTGTTCTTACGGTTGATAAGAATATCACATCGAATTCTAAACCTTGAAAAGCATCTACAGAACCTACCCTTACTATATTTTTGAGTTCATCTGGCAAACGTTTTTTTATTTCTATTACTTGAGCTTTGTAAAAACTTATTATTCCATACGTTAAATTTTCACCTATTTCTGTTGCTATTAGCTCTTGTATTTTTTCTATTATTACAACCACTTCTTGTTCTCTTTTATAACTACCACCTATTCTTCTTTCCGAAGTATCTAAGCTTCTGTAAATAGGTACATCTATCCAGTTAGCGAAAGAAGGCATTAGATCTAGATACTTTGTGAAGTTTTCATCTTGTAGCTCAGATTTAAATTCTTCATCATTTTTCTTATAGAAATTATCTGATATAAAACTTCCTAATGTTTTGGGCATTCTATACTGAGTATCTAGAGTAATAAACCTTTTGTTATAGTCTTTTTTTTCTAACTCTTTTACTGTTTTTATTAACCTCTCGAATAGACTTTCAGTAATCGACTGTTTAATTGTATCATCACTTACTATTTCATCTAGAATACTTTCTTCATACATATGAGGTAATTGTCTGTGATCACCTACTAATATTATTTTATTTTTTGCTTGCATTAGGGCAATCATCAAATCACCGGGATTAGCTCTGGCTGCTTCATCAATAATAACTGTGTCATAAGTTGGTATATTGCTTTTTTTAATAATACTAAGCTTGTCTTTAGGATTTTTAATTTCACATATATTTTTTGATAAGGTTTGTTGTATCGTAGAGCCAAATACTGTTGTATACTCTTTCAAAGCACTATTTATTAGACTTACATTATTTTCTATATTTTCTATATATTCATATACAATTAAATCTCTTGGTGACTTTTCTAATAATTTCAATTCTTTTGTTATCATATCATAAATCTTTTGTACGTCTTGATTTATTTGAGGAGGCATATATAAAGGCTTAGGCTTCAACTTTTCTAATAAAGTGACTCTTACTTGTTTTATTTTTTTTAATATTAATTTAAAATCTTCATCATCATCACTTATAATATTAACATCTTTGTACTTGGTATAAGCAGTAAGTAATACATTTAGAATAACCTGTTTTTTTTCTATATTTTTGAATATGTCCTCTTTTAGAGTATAATATAACTTAAAAGCATTTATCGCTCCATCATCTTGAAAACCTTCTTTAGTGACCCTTAAATTTAAAACTTGCTTTAATATGCTTTGAGATAGGTTAGCATTCATCTCTGCATTTGTATACTCTATTGTGTAATCTATAAAGCTTAATAACTGGTGATTAGAAGATATACACGATATTAAATCTTTTGAATAATATAAGAATTTATTTTCATTTTCTAACGTAGGACTATTTTTATATACATCTAGAATTTCTTTTAGTTTTTGGATTTCTTCTATAGATTTAACATTTAAGTTTTTGCTTTTCACACCAGCTATTATGCCTTCAAACCAATTTTTTATAAATTTATCCATATTAAAATCACTATCATCATTAGAATTATTACGCTTTCCAAACTTTATAGTAGGTAAAGCATTTATTTTTAATTTTTGTATTATATTTTCTACGGCATCATGTTGGAAACTAGTTATTAATATTTTTCCTGATGTATCTTCTGTTTTGTCATAATTTTCGTTTAGAGCTTCTAATATAGCTGTTATAACTGTTGTTTTTCCAGTCCCAGGAGGACCTTGTATTACTGCTATATCTGGAGTATTTATAGCTATTTTTATAGCCTCTAACTGAGTAGTAGTTGGATCATTATTGTTAAATATTTTTTCTTTTACATAATGACTTAATATTAGATTTGAGTTATCTGGTTGAGTATTAATAATGCTTTTAATAGTTATTTTTCCTTCTAATAAATCATATAGATTACTCATAGGATTTCCTCTATTTTGTATAACTGCTTTTGAATCTTCACGCCTTTTAATTTGTGATTCATCACCTTGAATATTCAGTTTAAATTTTATTATATTTTTTTTATTTTTAACGTTGTCACTTTCATCACCTTCATATTTTTCTTCTTCCTCTTTAGTTGTGTAGTTGGTATTTTTTATATTTAGCTTGTCACCTTTTGTTTTTAGATATATTATATTTTTTTCTATTTTTTCTATTATAAAACCCTTGTCTTCTCTAATGTCCTTTAATTTTTTTCTTTTTTCTTGATATTTCACCCAGTTTATACTTTCATCATCTATGTAAGGCACATCTATACTGCTGTAAACTCTTGATAATCTATCCCCGATTTTTAGATATTTAAGTTTTTCTTGTTCTTTGTGACTTATTTCTAATATATACATAGAATCTGTAAAAGAGAAATTTATGTTAATGGGTTTAATTATGCCTATTTTTCTTGCATGATTTAGAAGTGCATCACCTTCTTTTGAGATGTACTCACCCCAGACTTTTAGATAATCGCTATTTTCACTACTCAATATATCTTTTATTAATATAATATCATTTTTATCACTACTACTTGTACTTTTAATATCAATACCACTATCAATATCACTACTAATAATATTAGACTTTGAATTACAATAACCTATATATATGTTGTTGTTGCTGATTATAATTTCATCATTATATATAAGACGTTCTATATAATCTTCTTGTATAAGAATAGCATTTTCTCTTGTTTTAATGTTAATTATAACATTGGTATTATTTTTTCCTAATAATATAAAATTTGGTTTGTTGTCTTTGTAGAAGATAGTATAGAGAAAATAATAATTTTTAATTATGTAATTGTCATCATCTAAATCTTTTGGATAAATGAGGAAATCATTTATTTTTATTTTTTTTATTTTTTGATCTTTTTTGTCTTTTTGATCTTTTTTGTCTTTTTTGTCTTTTTTGTCTTTTTTGCCTTCATTGCTTGTTTCTTTGTATTTAATTCCATCTATATTTAAAGAATTTAGTTCTAATAACTTGTTATTTTTCTTTTTAAAGAAATAGATATTTAAACATATGTCAATATCTTCTTGAGAACCATTAATACCAGTAGATAAGCTTAGTTCTGATAAATTATACGCTTCATTGCTCATATATTCTAATAATTCTCTTGAGTTTTTTTCATTTAGAGTTTTAAAACTTATATAAATATCTCTGCTGACTATAATTTTAAATTCATTATTTTTCAACCAGTTACACTCTACCAGTCCAACAAACTTTTTTACTTTTTTAAATTCATCTACTTGTTCATCTCTGTTGTTGATAAGCTCACACTTTATATTTTGGAACATTATAATATTTTGATTAAAAGATTCGTTTAGTTTTTCTAACTTCATATTTTAAAAATCCTCCTGTATTGCTTATAATAAATTCAAGTTATTAACCTTAATTTTGAGCAATTTTTTTATATTATTGGTAGTTACTATAAGAGATAGCTCACCATTATCTGTTTCATGACTATAATAAATATCTTTTTGACTTTCAAGAATTTTTATACTATCAAAGTTAAAACTTTTTATTAAGCTTGGCATTTTGGTAATAATAAACTTACTTTTTTCTTCTTGATTTATAACTACGCTAAAAGCTGGCGTATCCATATCTATTACTACATCTTCAGTTAATAACCTAGCTGGAATATAATTTATATCACCAATATGCTTTACAAGCCTTTGTATACTTTGAATAATGTTGTTGTCAATATCAAGATAATAAGTTTCTACTACAATAAGATTATTTTGTACTTCATCACAATAAGGACACTTATCGAATTTATAATAATTATAATCCATTTCACAATTTTGGCATTTTACTACTTCATTCAAATCTGAAGCTATTTGGTGTGCTATTTCAAACATAGAAGGTCTTGAATATATTGAATTTTTTCCTTTGGTTGAGAACATTCTTTCTAGTAAAACAAACATACTTTTGCTAAAAATATAACTTACATCTATGATTTTTTTTGTAAGACTATTTGAAGTATCATCTTTATCGAATACCCAAGGATAGTTTCCGATATAGGCATTCATTTCTTTATCATCATCGAAATCATCGAAATCATCGGACTTATCGGACTCAATATTGGCATCATCTAATAATTTTCCTTTAAAAGGGTGAGTACCTGATAACTGCCAGAAGAAAGATATCATAAAAGAATAGGAATCTGAATAGAAAGTAGCACCTTTGCCCTTGTGTATTTCGGGAGCTGAATAAGCTTTGGTGTAATAAGTTCTTTGTTTTTTTGTTTTATTTTGGAAATTTAGATTATCGGCATCTATCAACCATACATTAGTGTCTTCCACCTTTGGATTAGAAGATATAAATAAATTATTATCTGATATATCACAATAAACGAGACTGCTGGCATGTAACCTAGCGAGATAACAGCTTACTTGTAGATAAGCAGTCAACCTTCTTATAGCACCGCCTGTTCCAATATAATTACCAAAATACCTTGCTATATACTTTCTCAACTTAGCCTCTGGATTATTATTTTCATTATCATCACTTGAGACCCCTTGTAATATATAACTTTGAATATAATCATTTGTGTACTTTATTGAGTCATCTTCTAGATTAAAAGCTTTTTGGAACGAGACCATATCATTTAATAACCTCATAATATACCCAGCTTGATTTTTAAGTACGACTAAAGGTAGAGTTATATTTATATTTTCAGAAATAGGTAATAACCTTAACTTGGTAAACTTTCTGTTGACCTTGTCATCAAACTCAATAATACTACTACTGATGATGTTGGCTTGAAGATTTGAGTTGTCATTAATAATATTATTTTTAGGTTTTTCTATTTTTATTACTATTTCTGGATTTTTGGTTCTGTATATTATGCCCTGACCACCTACTTCACTCAGAGTACTTACGACCTCATGAAATTGATTATTTTTGTCTTGATAAACTTTAGATACTTTTTGTTCTTCGACAATTTCTTTTTCTCCATCATTCATAAGTTTATATTCTCCTTTCTTTTTATTTTTTATTTTTTATTTTTTATTTTTTTATTTTTTATGATAAAAGCAATTGTTTTGTCATCATCACTTTTCCAATTTGTGAGCCACCTAGTTATATCATCTTGTACGTCTTTGTTTTGGATATAGTTTTTAAAATTACAATATTCTTTTTTCAACTCTTTGCAGAAGCTTATTATTTTTTCATCTTCATTGTTGCAAATGCTTAGACCATCTGTAGCTAATACTATTATAAAATCTTCATTTTTGTTTAAGATAAGATGCTTTAGCTTCCACTCTTTAAGATTAAATATTTTGTTTAGACAAAGGGTTTCATTTATAAAATGATTTTCGTTTGAATCTTTTAATACTAAGGCACTTTTGGTTTTATTAGACTTGGTAGACACACTGCATATAAAACCATCTCCAAGCTGACCTAAATAAACATTATCATTTTTTATAATACAAAATAAACAAGTTGCATAAAAATCTTTGACGTTGTAACCAGCTCTATTTATTCGATGTACCCACTCCCTGTTAATAATTTTGGCAAAGCTTTCTAGATTTTTGTATTCTAGAGTATTCAAGACCTTTTCTTCTATTACTTCACAGATTATTTTAGCACCTATATGAGAGAATTTCTTGCTACCTAGACCGTCTGAGACTACTGCAAATATTAAATCTTTATGCCTTTTGCATATAACATAGTCTTGATTTTTATGATATGTTCCTTCAATAGAAACCTTTCCATATTTTATATTAAAATCACTTTTCAAAACTTCACCCCATAAAACAAATATCATTAATTGCTTGTATAATACTTTCTGATAAATAGACCTTTTGCATAGTGGTATTTATGGCTTTCAAATACTGTAGATTGCTGTCACAACCTATAGAAATAGGTAATATTATATTTTTATTCAAATTTATTTTACTTACTTTTCTTTTCAACTTTTCTACATTACCTTCTGGAGTACCTTCTGGCAAAAAATTTCCATCTGATAAGAATAATATTTTATTTTTTGTACTGCTTTCTTCTAGATTATTAATAAAATCAAAGAGTAGATTAATATCTAAGTCACCTTCGGGCTTAAATTTTGTTATTTCTTTAAAACTTGTTATATTTACGATTTCTTTTTTCTTGTATAAATAATACTCTACTTTAAAATCCTTAAATTTTTCATCTTTTGTATAAAACCTTGTAGTACTGACTAAATTCACTATACAATCTGACTTTCCCCATTCGTTCATACTACCTGAACTATCTATAATAACTCTAATAATATTCTCACTCATAAATTAAGACTTGTATATCACTCACTCTTTAAACTAAGTAATAAATATCGTCTTTTTCACCTCGCTTTTTCAATACACTAAATTAGAAATCATCATCATCATCATCATCTTCTTCATCTTCTTCATCAATGTCAATACTGCTAATCGGATTATTATTAATTTGGCTAGCACCTTGTAACGATGACTGTAAATTAGAAACATCATTTGGATTAACTGAATTATAACGATTTGACACCGACATAGTTATTTTTTCAAAACTATCTACTATGTCATTTGCTTCAGTTGCTTCAAATAATAGAGACTCATCACTTGAAAATTTTTTAAGCATTTCCCTATCAACATCTGCTCCTATCGCTAGAGCATATCTTTGACACTTAGAAGAACGACCTGAATTTATAAATTCTTCTAAACGCTGTTCCCAACCACTATCATTTGGTTGCCCATCCGATACTAGAACAATTGCTGGTCTATATATGTTTGAAGGCGTTTCATCTTTGTCTTCTAACATATTTTTACATAATTTAAGCGCTCCACCTAACGGAGTCATTCCATCTGCGTTAAACCTAGTTATACCATTACTTCTTAATAAACTAACAGAAGTATAAGGGGTATGTATCGCTACTCCAGCACCAAAAGTAATAATAGATACATTAATAATAGTTTCTTTTAGTATTTGATTAGCGAATGACTCAATCATATTTATAGTAGCATCATATAAGCAATTTATTTTATCACCACTCATACTTCCGCTAACATCTAATAATAAAACAACAGGTAAAGCTTTTGGTTCTTGTACTTGATAATTTGATAAATCTAAAGCCATTTAAAAATTCTCCTTTAATTTAAGTATAACTTGATTAAACTATGGATATACTTAATAATACATTTTAATTTATTATTTAATTTATTCATTACAATTACTATAATTACCCTAATAATTGTAATATTGTAGATTAACATAACTTTACTTTAATG
>JAWXUY010000200.1:0-3746 GCA_044425885.1 bacterium
GTGAATTAAGTCTCTATATCTGTTTATGGTTTTATTATAGATTAATATAATTAAAAAGTCAATAGATTTTTAATAACTTTTAGTCAAAAAAATAACCAAATTTTTAATATAAAATTGTATAATATTTACCAAAATATTTAATATTATATTTTTTTATTAATTTTAAGTGCTTTTTAAATATTCTTAAACGTTCTTAGGCGTTAAAAATTGCTTTTTCTTTACTTTATATAACCCATATGCGAATATAGCACTGAATATATTACTAAGAAGCATCGCATACCATATACCAAATTCTCCAAACCCTAAAGCTGGATTAGAAAATATTATTACTACTGGTACTCTAAATACGTAAATCCTTACTATACTAGTTATTAAATTATATATTGTGTTTCCTGTCCCTTGAAAAATCCCCATCGCACTTTCTGTTATAGCCCAAGGTATCACCGCCGCTGTATATACGCTCATAGCGTTTATTATGTGTATGTAAGTTGGGTCGCTCTCTGGCATAAACATAGCTGCTACTTGATACTTAAATGGAAGAACTAAAGCCAAACAAGCTACCGCCAATATAGTTGAATAAGTCATTGCTTTTTTTATAGCTTCTTCTGCTCTTGCTATATTCCCACCGCCTAAATTTTGAGCCACTATTACTGATAACCCAAGTCCAAAAGATGATACTGCTTTGAAAAATAACGAGTTTATCTTATTTGTAATACCGTAAGCTGCTAGAACTTCTTCTCCAAAAACTAACACATACTTATTAGTAATAACAAAGCTATATGCTATAATAGTTTTTTCTATTATTAAAGGAGTCGCTGTTATAAATAAAACTTTTATTAAATTAACATCAAGCCCTAAGCTTTCTAAACTAATAGGTCTATCTACTTTTTTAGATACCATTGACTTAATACATATTATCGCACAGATACCTTTTGCAAATATAGTTGCCCAGCCAATCCCTGCTATTTTAAAGTCAAATATAACTGTAAATATATAACAAAAAACTATTTTTAAAATTAAAGACCATGCATTTATAACCGAAGCTTGCTTCGTATTACCTTGTGCTCTTTCTATTGCTAAATAAATTATAACTATAAAATTTAAAACTGTTCCCCAAGCTGTTATTTTAAGATAAAGAGTGGCATCTGGTAATAACTGCTCTGTAATACCTGATCTTAATAAAATAAAATCCGAAAATATAAACGTTCCAGCGCTAACCAAAAATCCTATCCCTACCCCTATAGTAATAAGCTGTCCTATCATCTTGGAAGCTTTTTCCTCATCTTTTGAGCCTATAAACTTGGCTATTAAGCTAGCTCCAGCAAGAGTAAGACCAGTCCCGATTGCATTAAGAGTATCTTGTATAGGACCTACAAAAGAAACACTAGAAACTGCTAAGCTCCCTACATTTGCTACAAATAGACTATCTATAATTCCATAGAATCCATCTATTAATTGAGTCATAATAATCGGTATCATTATTACCCACATAACTCTTTCCATTTTGTCATTTAGGATATCTGTTTTCATATTTTTTACACTCATATTTCTCATTCCTTTCTACTATTTATATTATTTTTTATTATTTATAATATAACATAAGAGCTAAATCCACGAATTTAGCCCTTAAGTTTATTAAAAATTATCTCTATTATTAAATTATTATTTATTATTTTATATTAATCTTAAAACATTCTTATTCTAATATTCTAATATTCTAATATTCTAGTTATCTAATTAGAACTTGGCTTGCTGAATTTATCCTCTGTTGACATTACAAGCCCTATCCCTACTGCCATAACTATACCGCCTACTGCTAAAAATACTAATCTATCTGTAAATATATTTCCTGGTATTAACATTAAACAAGATATAAATACACCCGCTGTTAATAATAGTTTACCTAGTGTTGCTCTTTGTCTATCATCTGTAGCTGTATCATCTTCTTCTCCATCTTCCCCTGCAATAACTTCTTTCTCTACATTACTAAAGAATAAGTCAACTTCTTTTTGTCTTTCTGGACTATATCCTTTAAAGAAGAATTGGCTAAGTAAGAAGAATGGTAAAGTAACTGTACCTTGTAAGAAAACACCAAGTGTTAATGAATTTAAATCACTGAATTCTCTAGCTGTTAAAGGCTCTGATAATCTTAATACGCTTTCTACCATCTCTGCTGTTATTACATATTCTACGCAGTATGATACTCCAAAACCTATAAGTAAAGAACCCCATGCTGACCAATCTGGTGTCTTTTTAACAAAGTAACCAAAAAGAGTAGGTATTAACATTGGTAATGCTAATAGAGAACCAACTTTAGTTGTTAAGTTAAATAAGTTTGTGCCTTGTAGATTGTTTATAAATAATGCTACTGATATTATTATTATACCAAGTACAAACGTTGTAATTTTACTAAGTCCTAAAAGTTTTTCATCACTTGCATTTTTATCTATAAATACTTTATATACGTTTTTAACAAATATACCTGCGTTTCTATTAAGTGCTGAGTCCATAGATGACATTGTCGCTGCAAACATAGCTGACATCATAAGCCCTACCATACCTACTGGTAAATTATCTCTAACGAATACATAATATGTACCATCTTTTGTACTACTTAAATTATCAAGTCCCCATGTAGTCATATCTGGATTAAACGCTGCTAAGTACCAAGCTGGTATAAACCATATAACAGGTCCTATAAACATGAGTGCACAAGCAAGAAGTGCTGCTTTTCTTGCATTTTTTGAGTCTTTTGCACACATATATCTATAAGAGTCTATCATATTATTTGTTGATAAAAATTGTTTACAAAAAGATGCTAGCACCCATGCTCCAAATAACCACACATAGTTAATTCCGTCACCGCCATATATATTAGACTCTGGTAAACCTTGTGAAAATATTGGTCCAACTCCTCCAGCTTTTATTATCGCAACTACTGCTGCCACAAAAGAAACTGCCATAATAATAACCATTTGTAAGAAATCTGATGCTATAACTGCCCAAGCCCCTCCTGTTACTGACATAAGTACAACTATTGCACCTGTTATAAGTATAGTAGTTGGCATTGGAATATTAAATACTGCTGATGCAAATATTGCTAAGCTATTTAGCCATATACCAGCAGATATTATACTTACTGGCACTGCTGCTAGTGTGAAAGCTTGTTCGTTTACTGGTCCAAATCTAAGTCTTACTCCCTCTATAGGTGTTACAACTCTCATTTGTCTTGATTTAGCTGCAAAGAATAAGTAGTTCCCTAAATATCCTACTGCGTTACCAAAAAATACTGCAAGTACTGCCAAACCGTCCGAAAACGCTTTACCAGCTGCCCCTGTGAATGACCATGCACTAAATTGTGTCATAAAGGCTGTTGCCCCTACCATCCACCAGAGCATCTTACCGCCACCCTTGAAATAATCACTCGTAGAATTTGAAAACGAACGAAATATCCAACCAATAGCCATAAGAAAAAAGAAATAAATGACAATTACCATAATATCAACCATAAGCAATTTCCTCCTCTGATATTCTCTTATATTTTTATAATACTCCCGCTTTTAAGCTTTCTAAACTTTTTAAACTATTATCTCTTATGTATTATTTAAATCACATAAATTAAATATTATTTAATTACATAATTCATTCCGCATATGCGAACTCAATTCCTTTATGTGTCTATTGTACTATATTATAAAAATTATGTCAATAGATTATATTTTTTTATATTTATTTCTCGAATATAT
>JAWXUY010000201.1:0-3737 GCA_044425885.1 bacterium
CGACTTGCATGTGTTAGGCACGCCGCCAGCGTTCATCCTGAGCCAGGATCAAACTCTCATTTAAAATTTTGAATTTAATTAATTCCTGTCAAAAAGATCTCTCTGACTTTGTTATTTTTTAAAGTGTTTTCTTCACTTGCACTTTTATTATAAAGTGCCAAATTTTCGGGTTGTCTAATTCTAAAAATTATTAATTTGATTATTTAGTTTTCAATGTTCTATTCTACTGCTTTTGCTACTTTTTATTGCTTAGGTCGTTCTTGTTAATTTTTGTCACCTTGTTTTGGCGACTTGTTTATATTAACACAACTTTTTAACCTTGTCAACACTTTTTTTAATTTTTTTTAATTTTATTTTCATACTTAAATTTTTTCATTGTTTTAAGCAAAAAATAAAAATGCGGACGGTGGGACTTGAACCCACACTCCTAAGAACTAGATTCTAAGTCTAGCGCGTCTGCCATTCCGCCACGCCCGCTTGTGTGATACTTGAGTATAATATCACATGAAATTTATATTGTCAACACTTTTTTTAAATTTTTTTTATTTTTTTTTATTTTTTTAATTTTAAGTTGAATTTTTACTGGATAATCAAACTTTTTTGTTAATAATTAACTTTTTGTAAACAAAGCCCACAAGCTGGTATAGTAACGCCTGCTTTTTGTCTGTCTTTGCTAATTAAAATATTTTTGATATCGTTTTGACGTGAACCTTCTCCTATTTCAATAAGTGTCCCAACAATAATTCTTACCATATTATACAAAAAACCACTTCCGTTAATAATAAACTTAACTTCATTATTTTCTTGAACTATTTCAATACTGTAAATCTCTCTAATAGTAGATTTCTTAGTTTTTTTGCCACTAGAAAACGCTACAAAATCATGTTTACCTATTAAATCAACGCTAGCCTCTTTCATTTTTTCCACATCAAGATTAATACTTTTTTGATAAACAAAATTTTTCTCAAAAACGTTTGATATACTAGATATATTAAGCCTGTAAACATAAGTTTTGTTTTTGGCATTAAGTCTGCTATGAAACCTCTCTCCAGTCACTTCTATATGCGTAACAGCGATATCTAGAGGTAAATATTGATTAATATACTCTAAAATTTCTTGCTCTTGTAAATTAACTTTCGCCTTAAAATTCGCCACTTGGTAAGAGGCATGCGCTCCTGCATCTGTCCTGCCTGAACCAAATACCTCTACTTCTTTCCCACACATTTTCGATACAACATCTTGAAGTTTTTGCTGAATAGTTTCTTTTGTATTGCCTTGTTTTTGCCAACCCTTGTACCTAGTACCATCATAAGCTACAATAATTTTGTAATTTTTCATATTATTATTTTTTCCTTTACATTTTACATTTTACATTTTATATTTTATATTTTATATTTTATATTTTATATTTTATATTTTATATTTTACATTTTACATTTTACATTTTATATTTTATATTTTACATTATTTTAAAATCATAGACTTCCGACAACTTAACTATACTATCCCTCAACAAATCACTATTTTCATTTTTTTCAAAAAATACGTGAACACGCCCTTTATAATCGGTCCATAAAGTCATACATAAATCACGCTCTTTACTTGCTAAATAGATACAACATCTTGAAGTTTTTGCTGAATAGTTTCTTTTGTATTGCCTTGTTTTTGCTAACCCTTGTACCTAGTACCATCATAAGCTACAATAATTTTGTAATTTTTCATATTATTATTTTTTCCTTTACATTTTACATTTTACATTTTATATTTTATATTTTATATTTTATATTTTATATTTTACATTTTACATTATTTTAAAATCATAGACTTCCAACAACTTAACTATACTACCCCTCAACAAATCACTATTTTCATTTTTTTCAAAAAATACGTGAACACGCCCTTTATAATCGGTCCATAAACTCATACATAAATCACGCTCTTTACTTGCTAAATAAAAAGTAGAGAATAATATCTCTTTAAAAGAAACCCTTGCTATAAAATCTACAATATTACGATGTAGACTTATTCTGCGGTCAAATTCAAAGAAAATATCACTTTTATTTTTGTTAAACTCAAACTCACCTAACAAGCTCTCTATTCCATTTTCATCAACAAGCCTCTTAAAATTCTGCTGTTCTAACGGCTCTAATAAATGATAATAAAAATCAAAATAAGTACTATAATCACTAGAGCCTTCACTTAGACCACCTGTTAAAATGTGATTAATAAAACCAATATACCCTTTATAATCACCAAACTCCAAAGAAATACAACTAAAATTATTAAAACCATCTGCAATATTTTCAAAATATATTACACTCGATTCACCCTTTATATCATTTAAAGCTTGAGGTACTAAAAATTTTTTAGACATAATTAAATCACTCCTACTTTTTTAATTGCTCTTAACTCACTCATATAAATTAATAATTTGATTATAATAACTAAAGAACTCCTCTGACTGGGTAAAATTAGATAAATTACTTGGCTTTTTAATATCAAGCTCTAGAATAATTTTTGAATTATCGAGTACAAATACCTTGTCTGATAAATAAATAGCCTCTGAAATGTCATGAGTAATAAAGATAATTGTTTTGTTTGGATTAATACCACTGTTAAATATATCACTCTTATTATACATATTAATAAACCACTTGTAAATACTTTGTTTTGTAAAAGTATCGAGAGCGGAGAAAGGCTCATCAAATAATAATAAATCACTCTCCTTGAGAAATGCCCTTATAAAGGCGACCCTCTGCTTCATACCGCCTGATAACTGCGCTGGATACTTGTAGGCATGGTCGAATAGACCAAATTGCTTTAAAATAGGTATAGCAATGTCATAGGCTGACTGCTTGTTCTTGTGATACTTGCTCTGCTTAACCCTAAAACTAATACATACATTGTCTAGGACATTTAAATAAGGTAATAATAAAGACTTTTGAGTCATATAGCTAATATTTTTTTTTGAATTAGTTACATCTATGCCATTTATAAATACCTCCCCACTGTCTGGACTCTCAAACCCCGCTAAAATATTAAAAAGAGTGGTTTTGCCTGCACCACTCTTTCCAATAATAGAAGCTATTTGATTTTTTTTAAGCGATATGCTCACACCATCTAAAACTTGATTGCTATTATAAGCCTTTAAGATGTTTTTGATATATAAATAATCATTCATAAAGATTTAATCAACTCCTATAATAATTTAATTAATGTTTAATTTAATTAGATAAATAATCATTGGTGAAAGCAGTGTTCACTAAAAAAACCTGAATCTCTTAGGCAAGAATAAAACGCATTCCAACGCTCAGGATTAATATAGCCCCACCGCCCTACTTCTGCTTCATATCTAATTGTAGATTTTTTTAATACCTATTAAACACCTATAATAATTTTATTTTATTTTATTTAATTTAACTTTCCTACACCTAATTTAATTAGATAAATAATCATTGGTGAAAGCAGTGTTCACTAAAAAAACCTGAATCTCTTAGGCAAGAATAAAACGCATTCCAACGCTCAGGATTAATATAGCCCCACTGCCCTACTTCTGCTTCATATCTAATTGTAGATTTTTTTAATACCTATTAAACACCTATAATAATTTTATTTTATTTTATTTTATTTTATTTAATTTAACTTTCCTACACCTAATTTAATTAGATAAATAATCATTGGTGAAAGCAGTGTTCACTAAAAAAACCTGAATCTCTTAGGCAAGAATAAAACGCATT
>JAWXUY010000202.1:0-3732 GCA_044425885.1 bacterium
TATATTTAGGCTAATAAAATTATTAAAGTCTAGTAGAATTTGCTCAACAACTGGTATGTTATTAGCCTTTAGTATAGTCTTGGTAAGATTTTTATCCATACATATACCGCTAGACAATGCGTTACTACCTATATACTTTATATTTAACATATCCAAAAAACCTTGTATAGTGCCATCTTCACCAGCACCACCATGTAATAAATTTAGTGCTACAATAGGACAGTTATGAGAGCGTGTATTTTTAAATTCAAGACTCTTTAGAGTGTTGATGAAATTAATGGGGTCGAAGCAGTTCATTTCTATAATACTAATATTATATTTTAGACTATCTAAATTTTTTATGACGTTTTGAAAAGTTTTAATAGCGATGTCTTTTTCAAGAGAGTTACCGCCTTTTAGAACAACTAAATCAACCAAAAAAATCTCTCCTTTTGTATATATTATTATATTATATTATATTATATTATATTATTATCTCTCTTAATGCTTTTGCTGAATCTTTTGGTAACACAGAGTTTACGTACATACCCGCTAAAAACTCAAACCCAGCGAAATTACCAACTCGAGGTATTATTTCTATAAAAAAATGATAACCTGTTTTTTCTTCAAGAGAAGTGTAGAGACAAATATTGTAGTTTAGATTGCTAATTAAAAGGCTTAACCTTTTAATACAATCTTGTAAAATCAATCCGAGTTCTTCGAGTATATTATCATTCAAATAATTAAAGCTGGTTACATGACTTATAGGAGCAATCGTGATAGTATTAGGGAATAAATAATCTTCCATGCAGAACGCAATAAAATAATCGTTTTGGGTTATAATATTAATCTTATTTTTGATGATATCACACAAATAACAAGAGTTGTTTTTGTTATAGTACTCACTAAAGGCATTTTTTATTTTAATCTCTTTAGATGTTTCAACTCCAAGCGCAAGTATTTGCCAGTGAGAATGCTCTTGGGTTGCGCCTGCTTTAAAACCATGATTTTTAAAGACTTGTACCGATTTGAGGAGAGAGTTTTTGCTTAGTAATAAAATCATATCTTGAACGCATTTAACTAAATAATACAAATGCTCTTTAGAGTAGCTAATAATATTATTATTATGCTCTAAAGCGTCTATAACAACAAAATGCTCTCCTAAGGGGTTATGTTTTGCGATAGGGTATTTATTATAGATTACTCTAATCTCGTTATTAAAGCTGGTATAGACTGGCTCTGTCAACATATGTACGTTTTTCATACAAAACGGACAATTTATAGTGTTATCTATAATAATATTATTATTTAAATTATTATTATTATTCTGACCTCTTTTTTCTCTTGAAGTAGCGAATATTACCTGTTCACCTGTTAAAAAATTTGTTTTAATCAAAAAATCACCTCCTAATTATATTTTATATTTTATATTTTATATTTTATTATTCTTGCTTTATATACCAGTTATGAATATTGTTATATTGACTATAAATAGTCGGGGCTTTAGTGCCTCTAATAGTGTAGTCTGTTGCGAGCATATGATTTTTAAATACTATCCCTACTACTGGTAGTTGCTCGGCAAAATACTTTTGAAACTCAATGCTTGACGTAGCTAAAGAATATTCAGAGACTGAATTATATAATCCGTCAACTAGTAGAGTCATCTTCATATCATAATAATTTTGATAATTTAAACCATATTGCCCTAGACCAGCTTCTGTTAGAAAGCTTTTAAAATTCGGCTTAGTACCAAAGTCTATACCACCTAAAAATATATCAAAATTGCTGTCTTCTAAATCTTGTATATACTCATTAAAAGGCTTTTGTATTATATTTATTTGAATACCTACTTGAACTAGCCTACGTTGAATTAATTCCGCTGTTTCTACACGTTCTTTATTTTCAGCATTTACAAGTAAATTAAATACCGCTTGCTCCTCTGGAATACCTGATTTTTCAAGTGCATCTACTGAAGATTTTATATCATAACTATAAGTTTCAAAATATTCTTCTTCACCTATATTGCTAATACCAATATAAGAATTGGTGTTAATAGGGGTTAAAGCTGTAGTACCATTTGATAAATAAATATTATTTAAAATTTCATCTTTTGGTATCGCATAGGCGATTGCTTTACGTACTTCTAGATTATTAAAAACTTCTTTTTCAAAATTAAAACCTAGATACTCGAAGTTGTTGCTTAATATGCCAGTGGCAAGCTTTTCTCTGGTAGAGTTTAAATCCCCCCACATAGAGAAATTAGTGGCGATGCTGTTAATAACATTTCGTTCAAAAGCATATAAATCAGTTTCTAAGTCGGGTGTTATAAGAACCCTTATGCTGTCTATATAAGGAGAACCTTTAAAATTGGTAATTTTTTCTAGTATAAGCTCATTTGCAAGCCTGTAGTTTAATAACATATAATTACCACTTCCCATAGGGTTTAGATTTTCAAAATTGTCAATCTCAAGCTTATTATTATAATAGGCTTGAGATATAATAGGGAAACATAAATCATAAGCTGAAAAACCAAACGGCTCTATATAGTTTATGACAATACTATTATTTACGACACTATAATCCAAAATATTATTAAAAATATTATAATAAAGACCATCTGGGTTAAGTTGTATTACATCAAGAGAGAACTTTACATCATGGGCAGTAATTGCATTGCCGTTAGACCAAAATATGTCATCACGCATATTAATAGTAATAGTCTTTCCATCTGGGGTAAGAGTGTAGTCGGTGGCTAAATTGGGTATAGGCTTTAAGTTGGTTTCATCAATAGTAAATAAAGGCTCGAAAATCAGCTTGAGTATGCTATCGACTGTGTAGTCTAAATTAATAAGAGGATTAAGAGATTTAGGCATTCTCATAGAAAGCACTAGCTCACCACCATATTCTGGTTCTTCTAATATTATAACTTCTTCTTGAGAGCTATAAGTAAAAGAATTTTGTAGCTGGTCTAAATCATAACCAAGAATATCAAAATTATCTATCGGACTTATAGAGCTGGAGTTATTAAAACTAGGAGTGCTTGTAGTGGCTAAATCATCTGCTTTTTTAAGGAATATATTTGTGAAACCGCTTTGAACACTTTCAAAACTATTGATAATGACTTCGTTAGCTTGGTCTAGATCGCAACCTACTAGACTAAACGAACAAAGTATAATTATAATAAAATAGCATAAGCAAAATTTTTTAATTTTTTTGTTTTGAGGCATAATTAGGCGTTACTCCTTTAGATTTATTTTAGATTTATTTTAGATTTATTTTAGATTTTAGATTTTATCAAATCTATTAAACTTAATACTTTTAATTTTATTTTATAGCCTATTTTAAAATACTCAATTTTTTCTACATATCGCTTAGTTTCGCCAAAAGGTATTTCTATAAGAATATCATCTTGACTATATTCTGGATTTTGCAACCACTCTGTGACGTTGGTTGAGCCAGCATTGTAGGCACATAATGCATTTTCTTCACTTTGAAAACGTTCTAATAAATAGCTAAGATAATAGCAACCAAGCCTGATATTTAGGTCAGGAGTATATAAAGCTTGTTCTAAATTAGTAGTGGTTATTTTGTTTGAGTCATCTAAACTAGTATTTATTTTTTCGATAAGCCACTCACCAGTGGAGGGCATAATCTGCATAAGACCTACAGCCCCTTTATTAGATAACGCATTATAGTTAAATCTGCTTTCAGCATTTATAACAGAGTAAACAAGTTCTTTTTCTAGATTATATT
>JAWXUY010000203.1:0-3697 GCA_044425885.1 bacterium
ATAAAAAAACTATTTAAAAAAAGATTTTAAAAAATATAAATAACAAAACATTAAAGGAGTGATTTTTTATAAAAATTAAATTCAACAAATACATGGAGTACTTAAATGATAAATTCGATATTCCAGAGCACAACTCTACTCTCAAAACAGAGGTATTAGCAGGTATCACAAACTATTTTACTTTAGTTTATCTTATTATATTAGTACCTTATATACTTATGGACGCTTTTGTAGGTTCTAAAGATACTAATGGTGTTTTAATTAATAATGCTATACTTTATAATGGTATGCTCGCAAATGATATGCTCGTATTACTAACTGCTTTATCTTTTATATGTGCTGGAGTTTCGTCTATTATTATGGGGTGTCTTACCAATCTACCCTTTATTCAAGGTCCTAGCTTAGCCGTTGGTAGTTTTATAAGCTATACAGTTTGTCAGCATTTCGGCTACACTTACAACCAAGCACTCGCTATAGTCTTTCTATCTGGGATATGCTTCTTTATTTTAGCAATCTTTGGTATGGAAAGAAAAATAAGTAATGCGATACCGCTTAATATTAAATACGCCGTTGTTTGTGGCGTAGGGCTTTTTGTCGCTTATCAAGGTCTCCTAAAAGGCTATATATTACAGGCTGGTACTACTGGTGATATTCTATTTACTTTAACAGACCTCTCTAACTACAAAACTAAAACAGCTTTATTAGCTATGTTTGGTGTTATATTTATTACTATTTTACACAAAAAGCATATACATGCCTCTATATTTATAGGCAAAATAACTTGTATTATTTTAGCTATCCCACTTGGGCTTTTGTCGTTGGAGGATATCGACTTTGTTTATAGTATTACTATCGTACAGGACATATTTCATTTTGATTTTCAAGGGCTTCTCGATTTCTCAAGCCGTCCTGCTTTCATAACCAGTTTACTCACTATGTTAATAGTATTATTCTCTATTTGTATAATGGATATATTTGAAACTATTACTATGCTCATGGTTGCTGACAACTTTGTCGCTCTTAGTGATAAAAAGTTTATTAAAAAGCGTATTCCTCAAATATTAGAAATAGATGCAATTACTACTTCTATTGGAGCTAGTATGGGTTGCGTGACCGTTTCGACTTATATTTCTAGTACAGCTGGACTAGTAGAGGGCGGTAGGACTGGATTTACTTCTGTTGTAACAGGCGTATTATTTTTATTTTCATGCTTTATATCTCCCCTTGTAGCCCTTATACCTTCAGCAGCTACTGCAACTACTCTTATTATATCAGGTGTAATAATGATGAATGTTATGAAGTATATCGACTTTGAAAACATAGAAGAAGCAGTTCCAGCGTTCTTTACTATGATTTTAATGCCTCTTACCAACAACATCTTAATAGGTATATCTTTCGGTATAATATCTTATGTTATTATACATATATTCTTAGGCAAAGCTCACAGAGTCAACAAGATACTATATGTAATATCTAGTTTATTATTACTCTGTCTAATATATTTACCTCGATAAAAATATAAAATATAAAATATAAAAGCAGTTCACAAGTTTATACGTGAGCTGTTTTATTTTAATTTTTTTTAATTTTTTTTAATTTTTTTAGAATAACATGGACTTACTATAAATATATTTTTATATAAACTTATTTATAGGACGTGATTTATTTGCAAACTAACAAAAGTGATTTTTACAAAAAGACTTATGCCTCTAAAATAGACACCAGTAGCATCAAAACTACTCGCTCTAACTCCAAAAACTTAGATTATTCCAACTACAAAAACTCTAAAAAAATTGACGTATATTCAGATAAAACTGGTATTTATGAAGTCGATACTCCTAATACCAAAAAAAGTAGTAATTTAGTTAATAAAGTTGTTTTTTTAATGTGCTTAGTTGGTGTCGGGGTATATCTCAACAGCGTTGGCTATTTAAATACATCTTCTACCTCTAATATTATAACTAGTGTTAGCGACACCATCGGCTCTAGCATTCAATCTACTTTAAATTTTTTAAGTAATACTACCAGCATATCTATCCCTAGTTTTAACGTTAGCACTACTAACTCCGAAGTAAGCTCTAATTCAGATTTAATCAAAATAGATGACGATATTATAACTTCTATTAATCAAGATATTAGCAGTCTTAACAACTCTAATTTTACACAGCAGTCGGATATTAGTAGGCTTGAGAATGATGATGATAGTGATGATGACACTTCAAGCAGTTCAATAAAAAATTAAATAGCCTCGAGGATATAAATAAAAATATTAATGTTAGTTTTAACAACAGCATTAATAAAATTCTTGGGGCTGAATTTGAAGATGATGAAGAAGAAGTCAAGCAGGTTGAAGAACAAGTTGAAAAATATAACTGGCTCAATCCTATCGACAAAAGCAATGGTGTTATAACTGATTTCTTTGGTGACCGAATTAATCCTATATTAGATACTCAAGAATTCCACAATGGGCTTGACATAGGTGCTAACGAAAATACTCCTGTGATAGCCGTTAAAGATGCTATTATAAAAGAAGTAGGCTTTTCTCGCACTTATGGAAATTATATAAGTTATACCACAGTCGATGGCTATGACATAATGTATGCTCACCTAAATAGCTCTCTAGTAGAGATTGATGATTCTGTAGAGGCTGGCGATGTTCTAGGGCTAGTAGGCATGACTGGTTTATCAACCGGATTTCATCTACATTATATTATACAAAAAGATGGTGAATATATCGACCCTTTAACCGTTGTTGACCTACCTCTAGCCCAGTATTTGAAAAATTAATTTTATTACTCTATTATTTATTATTTATTATTTATTATTTCAGAAAGGTTTTATAATGCCACTACACAATATGTTATCCCCAGTTCTTAAACGTATTTTTAAAAAAATAGAGGTATCCCCCTATTTCTATATTTCCTTATTTTTCGTTTTTTTCCTAAAAATCCAGTGTATATTTTTCGTAACTCTTTTATTTATACTATTACATGAGCTATCCCATATATATATAGCCAAAAAGTACAATCTTAATCTAGAAAAAATTATTATAACTCCTCTCGGTATGATTGCTATAATTAACAATATACATTCTCTCTATTTACACCAAAGATTAATACTTATATCTGCTGGTGTTTTTTTTAATTTTATTATGCTATTAATATTCGATACTATCCATATTTTTTTTAACGTAGATTATGCTCTAACTCTCAAAAATATTAATCTCAGCATTATCTTATTTAATCTACTCCCCGTCTTACCTCTAGATGGTAGCAAGTTCTTATTATATCTATTAGGTAATCTAATAGGTGACATCAAAGCTCTTAACTTAATATCCAAAGTTAGTCTTTTCTTCTCTTATTTATTATTATTATTAGGTATTCTACAAGTAGTACTTATACCCTACAACATCACTATATTATGTTTTGCTATTTATTTTATCACCAACAACAGCTCCGTCTCAAATCTACTCAAGCTTGATTATTACAAAAATTTATATACTTCTAGCACTTGCATTACTTCCAGCACTATCAGCTCTAATAAAATCCTTAAAGTCAAGCATTTAATGATTAACTCAAAGCTCCAGCTTAAAGATTTATACGTCTACTTCTCTAGTGATTATTACATTATTTTCTATATTACTACTCCTACTCCCTCTAATCCTACTATCATAATCTCTATTACGCAAGATGATTTC
>JAWXUY010000204.1:0-3648 GCA_044425885.1 bacterium
CTTAAAACTATTTTATATATTTTTTTATTTTTCATATTAAATTAAATTCTTTCTAAATAAACAAAACACTTTATTATTTTTATACTATCATATTTTTACAAATAATTCAACAATACTTTTATTTAAATAAAAAATATAAGCTTAGCATAAAGCTAAGCTTATATTAAATAATTTTAATTTTCAAAATTATTTGTTTGCTAAGTTAAAGAAAGAAGCAAGACCTAAATAAGTAGCTGAATCTCCTAATTCTTCTTCGATTCTTAATAATTGGTTGTATTTAGCAACCCTGTCTGAACGACATGGAGCACCAGTTTTGATTTGACCAGCGTTTACAGCTACTGCTATGTCAGCTATCGTAGAATCTTCAGTTTCACCTGAACGATGTGATACTACTGCAGTCATATTGTTTCTGTTAGCAACTTCCATAGCTTCAAAAGTTTCAGTTAAAGTACCGATTTGGTTAACTTTTACTAAGATAGAGTTAGCAACGTCTAATTCAACACCTTTTTGTAATCTTTCAGTGTTAGTAACGAATAAGTCATCTCCAACTAATTGAACTTTTTCACCTAAAGTATCGTTTAATAATTTCCAGCCATCCCAGTCATTTTCGTCAAGACCATCTTCGATAGAGATAATTGGATATTTTTCAACTAAAGCTTTGTAGTAATCTACCATATCTTGAGAAGTTCTTACAACTTCTTTGCCAGTGGCTTTTGACTCACCTTCAAAGTGATAGTTACCAGTTTCTCTGCTATAAAGCTCAGAAGAAGCAACATCTAAAGCTATTCTTATTTGCTCACCTGGTTTGTAACCAGCTTTTTCAGTAGCTTCAAGAATTAAATCAATAACATCGTCAGCAGTAGCTAAATCAGGAGCAAAACCACCTTCATCACCAACAGCTGTAGCAAGTTTTCTACCTTTTAAAACTTTTTTAAGGTTGTGATATACTTCAGCACCCATTTGTAAAGCTTCTTTAAAAGATTTAGCTCCAACTGGAACGATCATGAATTCTTGTACATCTACAGTGTTATCAGCATGTTGTCCACCATTTAAGATGTTCATCATAGGAACTGGTAATACTTTAGAATTAAAACCACCTAAATATTGATATAAAGGCATACTTAAAGCTTCTGCAGCAGCTCTAGCAACAGCCATAGATACTGCTAAAATAGCGTTAGCACCTAATGTAGCTTTGTTTGGAGTACCATCTAAAGCTATCATAGCTCTATCAACTGCAACTTGATCAAGAGCATTCATACCAATGATTTCGTCAGCAATTTTATCATTTACGTTTGCTACTGCTTTCTCAACACCAGCTCCCATGTATCTGTCTCCACCATCTCTAAGCTCAACAGCTTCATGCTCACCTGTAGAAGCTCCAGAAGGAACAGCAGCTCTACCAAGAACCATGTTATCATTACTATCTACTACTACTACTTCTACTTCTACAGTAGGATTAGCTCTTGAATCAAGAACCTCTCTAGCTTTTACATCAACGATTTCAAAAAAACCTTTCATTTATATATATCTCCTTTTAAATTTTTATTTTATAACATTTAGTTTTAATATTATTATACTTTTTTTAATATAATAACCTTGTAATATGCTATAGTATAATAATACCTGTAAATTTATATTATGTCAATAAGTTTTAAGTAAAAATTTTAAAAATTATTACAACATTTTTTTAATTTGTTCTTCTGGTATATTAAATTTAAGACTAGCTTTAGAAATAGCCGAACTTTGGCTTTCTCCTATTTTTATTAATACTAAAATAAACTCTAGTATAGCTTTAACAACCTCCGATGATATTTTCATAATTTTCACTCTTTAAATAAACTTAATGATATTAATTTTTTAATATTATTTAACAATTAAAGACTTACCAGTCATTTCTGCTGGTTGCTCTAAATTCATCATTTCAAGTAAAGTTGGCGCTATATCTGCTAAAGCACCGCCTTCTCTTAGAGCTTTTGCTTCTTTGTAGTTTACTAAAATAAATGGCACTGGATTAGTAGTATGAGCTGTAAAAGGCTCACCTGTTTTATAATCTACAAGCTGGTCACTGTTTCCATGGTCGGCACAGATAAACATACTTGCATCGCATTTCTCAACAGTTTCTACTATTTTGCCTACGCATTCATCTACATATTCTACTGCCTTAATAGCAGCATCAACTACCGCAGTATGCCCTACCATATCTGGATTAGCATAGTTTACTATTATAACATCATATTTTCCACTTTCGATAGCTTCTACTAACTTTTCAGTTAATTCTTTAGCACTCATTTCTGGTTGTAAATCATAAGTAGCAACATCTGGTGATTTTACTAAAATTCTATCTTCATTTTGGTAAGGTTCTTCTACACCACCATTAAAGAAAAACGTAACATGAGCATATTTTTCAGTTTCTGCCATTCTTACTTGTGATAAACCTTTGCTAGCTATATACTCACCAAAAGTATTACTTAAAGTTTCTTTATGAAAAACAACTTCTTTATTTTTAATACTAGAATCATAATCAGTAAAAGTTATGAATTTAATACCTGTAAGCTCTTTAGGTCTTGCAAATTCACTGAAAGAATCATCACAAAATGCTCTCGTTAACTCTCTAGCTCTATCTGGACGATAATTAAAGAATATAACTGAATCATTTGAATTTACAACTCCGATTGGCTCATTTTTTTCAACCCTCATAGTAGGTACAACAAATTCATCATTTACATTTTTAGTATAAGATTCTGCTACATAATTTATAATATTATTTGTAGTTCCGCCTTCACCTAAAACGATTGCTTTGTAAGCTTCTTCAACTCTTTCCCAACGGCTATCTCTATCCATTGCGTAGTATCTACCACTTACAGATGCTATTCTACCTACACCAATTTCAGTCATTTTAGCTTCTAAATCTTCTAAAAACCCTTTAGCAGAAGTTGGAGGTGTATCTCTACCATCTAAAAAAGCATGTACAAAAACTTTATCTTTATCTAAACCGCTTTTTTTAGCAAGCTCTAAAATTCCATATAAATGCTCATTATGACTATGAACACCTCCTGATGATAAAAGACCCATCATATGAAGTGAAGAATTATTAGCTTTACAATTTTCCATTGCATCTTTTAATACTTGAATATCAAAGAAATCTCCATCTTTAATAGACTTAGTAATTCTTGTAAGCTCTTGATAAACAGTTTTACCTGCTCCCATATTAAGATGTCCTACTTCTGAATTACCCATTTGTCCATCTGGAAGACCTACAGCCATACCACTAGCAAGACCTTGTGCATAAGGGCATTCTTGCATTAATTTATCCATAACTGGAGTTTTAGCAAGTTTTATAGCATTTCCTTCTTCTTTATCACTTAAGCCCCATCCATCTAATATCATTAAAACATTAGTTTTTTTACTCATTTTTCAAATCTCCCTTAAATTAATTTTAATTTTTTTATTTTTTTATAATTAATTTTAGTAATTTACAACTTTAATAAAATCTTCTTTAAGGCTAGCTCCACCAACTAATCCGCCATCTATGTTTGGCATATTAAATAATTCGTTTGCACTATCACCAGTTACGCTACCGCCGTATTGTACTCTTACAACGTCAGCTACTTCTTTACCATATAATTCTTCTACTACTTTTCTTACTGC
>JAWXUY010000205.1:0-3629 GCA_044425885.1 bacterium
ATTAAACAAAGATAATTTTATGCATACTAAGGAGTATAATAAAAATGAAAATATTCAAAAAATACTTGAAGGAGTAGGGTTTGAAAATTTAGATGATTTAGGTAAAGACGGTGAAAAAGGTGAAAAAGAGCTGTGTATACACTTATCAGAATGGAATGATATATTTTTCACTTACTGCGTATTTGAGAAAAATGATAATATAGTTAAACTATCAGAAGATGAAGTACTATTTATTAGTATACTGTTAGAAGTTATAGACCTAAGAGTAAAAGAAATATTGGATTTAATAAAATCACAACAAGAAATAGCCACAAGAGATAGCATAAACGTTTTGTTAAGCCAAAAATTTGCAATGGCTATAATAGATGACAATACTAATAAAATTTTATATTTTACGGAGTTATTTTCAAAGAAATTCCCAAATGCTAAATTAAACCAGCTTGCAGATGAGGTAATAAACGAAGACCCAGAATGTAATAAATTAAAACTAGATAAAACAATATGCTTTAATTTAAGTAGGAATAGACAAGCGTATATGATTTGGGTAGACTATATAAACGAAGGTATTAAGCTTGATAATTTGACAGAAGCGATGCTGTTACAAAGTTTTGAGGACTATTATATTAATTTTGTTAAGAATAATAATTTTAATTATATTTTGTGTAGTATAGATATAGATAAATTTAAATATATTAACTCAATGTTTGGATATTCTGTAGGGGATAAAGTATTAAAAAACATATCGAACGTGTTGCGTAATTTTGTTAATTCTAACGAGAATTTTTGTAGGATAGGAGAGGATAAGTTTTGCGCATTTTTGGTTTATAATAACGAAGCCGAGATACATATTAAATTAACAAGATTATCTAATCTTTTTGAGAACATGAGGGACGAACACTTTCCAGAGGCTAAAATAACTGTAGTGAACGGAGTAACATTTGTAGATAAAGAATTGCCTTTTAACACACTTCTTGACCAAGCAACCACTGCAAGAAAAAGAACAAAAGGCTCTCATAAGAATAAATTTTCTTATTATGACAGTGAACTAGACTTAAAACTACAGAAAGAGATTGAGTTAGAGGAGCAAGTACCAAGAGCGGTAGCGAACAACGAATTTATAGTGTACTTTCAGCCAAAGTTTAACTTAAATACAAAACATATTTGTGGAGCAGAGGCACTTGTTAGATGGCAAAGTCCAAGTGGTATGATTTTTCCAGACCAATTTATACCTCTTTTTGAAAAAAATGGATTTATAATAACACTTGACTTTATAGTATATGAGAAAGTAATGATATATATAAATAAATGCTTGAGCCAAGATTTAAAAGTGTACCCTATATCAGTTAACGTATCTAGAAATCATATAAAAGATAAGAATTTTATAAATAAATTTATGGATTTAATATCTAAATATGATATACCACTTGAGTATTTAGAATTAGAGGTAACAGAAAGTATGTTTGTGGAAGATAGGGCGGAATTAAAAGACTTTATAAATAAAATAAAAGACCAAAATTTAAAAGTATCTATAGATGATTTTGGAACAGCTTATTCTTCACTCCAAACGCTCACAGACGTAAATATAGATATACTCAAGATAGATAAAGTTTTTTTAGATAATATAATAAACTCTAAAGATACTTTATCATCTAAAGATGAAATTTTGATAAAAAATATTATTAATTTGGCAAAAGAATTGGATTTTACTGGACTGTGCGAGGGAGTAGAGACGGACGAGCAGATAGAGTTTTTGAAATCATTAGGGTGTGACTTAGGACAAGGCTACGCCTTTGCAAAACCGATGCCAGTTGATGATTATCATAAAGAATATATTAATGCAGATAAAACTTTAAATTAATAAAATAAAATAAAATTATAAAAGGTGTGAATTAGTAGAATGTTAAATAATTTAGATACAAATAAGAATTCGGAAATGAATAAGATTTATGACAGATTAACAGAGATATTTGGAGAGCTTATGTATAATAAAAATCTTACTCTTGCAGAACGAGAAAATTATAATCAAGAGAGATTAAGGCTTTTGACATATATGACAGAGATAAATTAGAAATTAAAAATTAGCAATTAGCAATTAGGAAAGAAAGGTGCGTGAGAGAAGGCTTTAAATGATGCTTTATAATAGTTGTATTAAAGCCTATGTTTATGATTTTAATAAAAAATGCAGATATATACGCTCCAGAGCCTATAGGCGTGCAAGACATATTAATTTGTGATAGTAAAATAATAGCTATTGGTAAAAATTTAATAGAAGACGCTTTTAAATTTAATAATTTAGACGTTAAAATTATAGAAGCAAATAATAATATAGTACTGCCAGCATATATAGACCAACATGTTCATATAATAGGCGGAGGCGGAGAAGATGGCTTTTATAGTAGAACGCCTGAAGTTATGTTGTCGAGTATTATAAAAGCAGGTATTGCAACTATTATTGGAGTACTAGGAACAGATGGAACTACAAGACATATAGAAAGCTTGTTGGCGAAAGCAAGAGGTTTAGAGCAGGAGGGAATATCAACTTATATACTAACTGGCTCGTATGAAATACCACTTGTAACCATAACAGGCGACCCAAGAAAAGATATAATTTTAATAGACAAGATAATAGGAATAGGAGAAGTTGCTATTTCAGACCACCGCTCATCATCTCCAACACTAGATGAACTCAAAAGGATATCAACCCAAGCTAGATTGGGAGGTATGCTATCTGGAAAAGCAGGAGTGATACAATTCCACGTAGGCTCTGGAAAAGATGGTATAAAATCTTTGTTTAGAATACTAGAAGAAACAGAAATACCACCGCATCATTTTATACCTACTCATATAAATCGAAATATTGACTTACTAAAACAAGGGATAGAATTCACAAAAAAAGGCGGATATATAGATTTAACATCAGGTATTAGACCATCAAGTTTAGAAGAAAGGCAAACTAAATTAACGCCAGCTAGAGCAATAAGGATATGTCAAGAAGAAAATGCAAATATGGATTTAATAACTATGACATCAGATGGTAATGGCAGTATGGCGACATACGATAAAAAAGGGCAAGTTATAAAGATGGAAGTAGCAAATATGAATTCTTTGCATGAAGAGGTTAAAAGTGCGATATTAGACGAAAATATGAGTAAAGAAGATGTTTTTGCTATATGTACTAAAAATCCAGCTAAAGCTAATGGATTGTATCCGCAAAAAGGAGCTATTAGAGTAGGAAGCAACGCTGATATCTTGTTTTTGGATAATAACTTAGATATAAATAGCGTTATGGCTATGGGTAAACTTATGATGAAAGACAATGAAGTGCTTGTAAAAGGAGCATTTGAGTAA
The DNA here is from genome assembly GCA_044425885.1 of bacterium. Lineage (GTDB taxonomy): Bacteria > Bacillota > Clostridia > Lachnospirales > CAG-274 > Tyzzerella. The sequence continues at coordinate 3,349 of JAWXUY010000205.1, forward strand.
GAAAAATATATATTATAATAATATAATATAATATAATAAAAAAGAAAAAATTGGATATTTGAGTCGAGTTGAATATATATTAGCATAAAAATAGAGCAGTAAGTTAAATTAACTTACTGCTCTATTTAATTCCAACTTTTTTGAGTCAGAACATTATTACTTATTTGGTTGATTTATTTTTGTTTATTTAAAACTTAATTGCTTTGTTGCATTTTATTTTTATTAGTTTAAAGTAGCTACAGGCGTTTCTTGACCGAATTCTACAAGACTAGCTACACCAG
>JAWXUY010000206.1:0-3618 GCA_044425885.1 bacterium
GAAACTTCAGCGGCAGCCTGACACCCGTCCATAGTTTTCATAATTTTAGACATATTAAAAAACCTCCTATTAAATATTATTTTATAATCTATAATTTATAATTTATTATATGCTTAAATACAATTTAAACACAGTGTTTGTTGAAAATGTTGCAAATTATTAATAAAACAAGTAAAATAAAAATAATCATATTAAATATAGCTATATAATTATATCTGTATTTAATATATATATCCGTATTCAATTTATATTATATCAAACATCTATAGATTAGTAAACAAAAGTTTAAATTTTAACAAATTTTAATTGTTTTTTGTTAAATACTAACAAAGTTTTGATAATAATGCTTGGTAATAATATAAAGAATATATAAATATAATAATATAATATAATAATATAATAAATAAAAATTATTATAACATAGTAAAAAAGTATATATAAATTAATTGATTAGAGTATTTAAAGTAATTAAATCTTGTTAAAATATGAAAGAGTGTGTTATAATATATGAAGTAATTAAGTAATTAAGTAATTAAATAATAAATTAAAAATTAAGAAGGAGGGCTTTAAATTTATGAAATGCCCATTTTGTGATAATCCAGATTCAAAAGTTTTAGATACAAGGAGCATGGAAGATAATAGCGTAATTCGTAGGAGACGTTGTTGTGAGAAATGCTTAAATAGATTTAATACTTACGAGAGAATAGATGTAATAAGACCTATAACGGTAATAAAAAACAACTTTAACGAAGAAGATTTCAGCAATGACAAATTAATGAAAGGACTACTACTGGCTTGTAATAAGCGACCAGTTTCGGTTCAAGAGCTTGAAGAAGTAGTTAAGAGGATAGAGAATAAAATTTATAATAATAATAATAAAAAAATAGTATATAGTAGAGAGATAGGTGAATACGTGATGGAGGAATTAAGGCTACTAGATGACGTTGCATACGTTAGATTTGCATCTGTTTATAGAGATTTTGACGATGTAAACACTTTTAACTCATTTATCCAAGAAGTAATAGAGAATTTAGATAATAATAGTAATAATAGTAATAATAAATAAAAAGTTTTATACACTTTACCTAAATATAGTGTATAAAACTTTTTATATTTTGTTAAATAAAATTGAAATATTAAATGAAATTGAAAAAAATATAAAACTTTAATAATACTACGTTTTAATTGAAAATATGAAAAAAATATGAAAAAAATGAAATATATAATTAATTAAATTTATCTTACGCAAAAACTTTGGCAAACTGTATTCTTGTAATTTTTAGTATTGACATCTCCGCCAACAGAAATTTCATTAAGTTCGCAATAGTTTAAAGCATTGTGATGCTTGCAATTCACTATAGAACATTTAATAGAGTTATTTATTTCAGACAACTTATCACCTCCTACTTTAATTATTATAAATATATTATTGCCTTTAAAAAAAAATATTATACATACTATACAAATTTTATATAATAATAGCATAAAAAAATATAAAATTAATATAAAAAATATGTATATTTAAAATCAAGTGTATCTTTGAATTAATATACATATTTTTATTTAACTATTTAAAATTCTTACTTATTCTCTTGTCTTAATAAATCTATTTCTGGTATGCTAAAACCTGTTTTTTCAGCTATAGTTTCATTGTCTAGAACATCTAATAAGTTTATCGCTATCTCTAGCTTTTCCTCAAATTTACCTTGTTTTACGCCTTCCTCTACCCCTAATTCAAATCCTTGTTGTTTAGCGTTATCTATTATTTCATCTTCATTTGTAAGTGTTCCTGTAAAAGAAATTAAATTCATATATTTTCCATCATCAGCTTGCATCATCTCACGGTCATTTATAGCATACTCGTTATCTAATATTAACCAGTCTTCCCAAGCCTGTTCAAAACATTTTAGTTCATGTACCTCAAAATTGTTTAAATGGTTCTTAAATATATTTATCCACCAACTCGTAGAGCGCCACATATTAAACGCTTCTTCTTGCCAAAATGACTTCATCTCCATAGGGATATTATTAAATTCGAATTCATGTTTTATACTTGGAAAAGCTATACCTATTAGAGCATCTTTTTTAAGAATTGGCTTAATAGTTTTGTTAAAGAATTGGTCATTATTGCCGAAATAATGGTAAGAGTCTATACTTATGATAGCATCGAAATAATTATCGGCGAAAGGAAGTTTATTAGCATCTAAACAAAGAGGCGTTATTTTGTGTTCTAATTCCATTTCTTTAAATCTGATGTGGTTGTCAGTTGCAGGAATCCATAAATCTAAAGCGTATACTTCTACATCATATTCTTTAGCTAAATATATAGAAGTAAGCCCACGTCCACAGCCTAAATCAAGCACTTTCATACCTGATTTTAGTTCTAATTTTGAATTTTTCTTCATATTATCTAGCATTTCTTCAAGTATTAATAGGCTGTTAGGACCCATCATATTTTCTTCTAGAAATTCTTTATTATAGTTGTTTAATTTACTTGTGTTCATATTCTTATAAAATCCTTTCTGTTATATTATTTATTATATTATTTATTATATTATATTTTATTTTAAGGGTTTTTAAAACATCAAATATGTTGCATACGCATTATATATAACTCGCTATCACAATGTATATAATAATTACAAGTTAATCCTTTAGTGTTCTAGCTTTATTATAAAAATCCCTATATCTCCTTGAGCAGTTCGCATACCCATTTACAAAAAGTCTCGCTAGATTTTTCAGCTATCTTCATAACATTTTCATGTGAATGTTTTACTGTTTGTATCCCTGTAGCCATATTTGTAACGCATGATATTCCTAGTACTTCCATATTTAAGTAGTTGGCTACTAGAGTCTCTGGCACAGTCGACATTCCTACAGCGTCACCGCCGATAGTACTAACAAATTTAATTTCGGCAGAAGTCTCATAATTAGGGCCTGTAAATGCCATATATACCCCTTCTTTATACGTTATGCCAAGTTTATCCCCTACTTCTTTAGCTTTTTTAATTAATTCAAGAGAATATGGCTCAGTCATATCTGGAAAACGTTCCCCAAGTCTATCATCATTAATTCCAATAAGAGGGTTGTCCCCCATAAAGTTAATAAAGTCATTTATTATCATAAGGTCACCAGCTTGAAAACTTTTATTTACTCCCCCAGAGGCGTTAGATACTATTAATTTCTCAACTCCTAGATGTTTCATAATATGGATAGGGAAAGTAATTTGTCTCATAGAGTAGCCCTCATAGTAGTGAAAGCGACCTTTCATAAGAAGCACGTCTACTCCATTAATTTTACCAAAAACTAGTTTTCCGTCATGCCCTTCTACAGTTGTAAGTGGAAAATTAGGTATATCTTTATAGTCTATTTCAAATTTATGTTCTACGATATTTACAAGGTTACTAAGTCCAGAACCCAGTATAATACCTATTTTTGGTAAGTTTATACTACTTGGTAGACTATCCTTTATACAATCTGTAGTTACTAAAATCTTATTATAAATATCAGTCATTTTAATTTATTTCCTCTTTTCTTAGTTTATTAATTATTATTTTATTTAATTTAATTTAATTTATTTAATTTAATTTTTAATTTATTTAATTTAATTTTTAATTT
>JAWXUY010000207.1:0-3616 GCA_044425885.1 bacterium
ATGAACTGTCATTATAACACAACAATCAAGGGAAGCCAGCAACTCGTCTGCAATAATAATTTTATGACTTGAGGCCATAGCTCTAGCCATATTAACACGTGTAGACTCTCCACCAGATAAAGTAGTTGAGATAGAGCTAATATCTATATTACTTAGACCACAACTAGACAATATGTTATTTAAATCATCATCTTGTAGATTTTTAATACTATTAAAACAACCCATTTGTATGTTTCTTGAAATACTCTCAGAAAATAATTGTGGTTCTATAGGTATGTAAGCAAATAAATCTTGCCTAGTGTTGCTTTTTAAAGATTCTGAATTAATATTATTTATATATACACTCCCACTCGTTGGAGTATATAACCCTAATATAAGCCTTAAAAGTGTGCTTTTGCCAGTACCATTATCGCCTATTAGGGCAATTTTTTCGTTGTGATTAATTTCAAGATTGATGTTATTTAATACTAAGTTATCTTGATTATCTTGATTATCTTGATAATAAAAACTAAGATTTTGTATATTTATTAATATGTTATTTTTGTTTTTATCTTTGTTTTTTACTTCTACTGGAGCTTTTACTTTTTCAAATATTTCATTCATACGTTCAATAGATTTAAAAAAGTTTGGAAATCTTAGCATATGCTCTTTACACTGTAATATATTAGATTTATAACTATCAAATATAGCAAACGCTGTCACAATGCTTGTAGCACTTGGTATAAGAATAAAGCTTAAAATTGCACGACAGCTTGTGTAATACAAACCAGATATAAAATCCAAAGTGTTCTTTAATTTTAATATCTTTTTGTTTTCGTTCCAGTAAATATCACGCTCTTTTCTAAAATTTTCAGTTGCAATTTCTAAAGTGTTGTTTATTGTATGAAAACTTATGTTACTAATTAGATTATAGACGTTTTCTTCTAGTTTACTTTCTGAAGTTTTTATATTACTAAGTATAGCGGACTGCTTGTTTATTTCATATTTAAATCTAAATATATCTAAAATAGTGATTATTATAATAAAAACTAAAACTATTTTAGATACAAAAAAAGATGCTATCATCAAACCAAAGATAGATACTAAAGTAGCACTTAGCCTGCTCCCAACGTTATATATATGAGTGGAAGATATACCGCCGTCACCTATTCTATTTATAAGCTCTCCCTCACTAAAAGTATCATTAATTTTTTTATATGGCAAGTTATACAAATCTTTTGTCATCACAGATATACCTTTGTTGGCAATCATAACAAACCATGCATCAGCGTAAGCATAAAAAATAAATGACAAAAACATTAAAACAATCATAGAACCTACGCATATAAAGCATATTTTATATAAATTATTTAAAACTCCAGCTTGAACGGCTTCAAAAATACTTTGCATAGCAAAAGGGATTATTAAATTAGAAGAAATAGTAGTGGCTAAAGTAAGCACGATAGCCCATAAAATTAACTTTTTATCGTCTTTGAAAATGGTGTTTGTTATGTTTAGAACTTGTTTGAATTTATCCATAAAAATTTAATCCTCCTAATTAACCTAAAATAATAAGCTCGTCTGCTTGATTCTGAACGTATTCATTGTGGGATATAAAAATAATAATAGATTTAGTATTATTTTTGATATTATTATTAATATAATCTTTTAAATTTTTAACTATAACTTTTTCACTTTCTTTGTCAAGTGAGGCGGTGCACTCATCTAGTAGCCATATTTTAGGTTGTTTGTAAAAAGCCCTTGCAATACCTACTTTTTGGACTTCACCAGATGAGTTTATATTTAATAAGTCTTTGATATTAGCAAAATTAATAGCATCTTCAACAAGAGCTTTGTTGTAATTGTCGGACTTATCTAAACTTATATTAAAATTTATATCACCGTCTAACAATACTGGATTTTGTGATAAGTACGTTATATTTTCCCAGTAATCTTTAACATTAATATTATCTAATAAAGTATTATTTATAGTAATACTTTCTTTTGTGAAATCGTCATTTATAAGCTTAGCAATTATATTTAAAAGAGTCGTTTTACCGCAACCAGACTCACCTTTTAGCACATAAAGCTTATTGCTTTCAAAATTAAGATTAATATTTTCTAATATTTTATTATCGTTTATTTTAAAGTCTTTTAGATTTATTTTTAGATTTAAATCGTTATTTTCTAATATTTTATCAAATTTAATTTTTTCTTCTTCTTGTTTTACATCTATAATATCCATATTAAAAATAGTATCCATAGTATTAAGATGCCCTTTAAATACTATATATGTAGAAACTTGCTTAGGTATATTAAATAAAGACTGTGAAATAGTGGGAATAAGTATAATTAATCCAAAAAGCTCAGAAAGACTTAAAGTATTATTTATGCTCAGTACTCCACCTACAACCGCTACTATTATTATAACGCATATATTACCATAATTTAAAAATAACGTTGGTAAAAGCTCATGTTTATTCGACTTAATTAATTTTTCGGCACTATTCTTCGTCATATTGTTAAAGCCCAAAACCACGTTATCTCCGTTTAGAAATCTACCTATTTCACGATTTTTTATAAGCTCCCACTGAACCGCCATCAAAGACCCTACAGAGTCGTTTAAATCTTTTTGAAGCTCTGGTAATTTTTTAAGCATCGACTTATTAAAAAGCATTATTATTATAACAAACCCTATAGAAATAAATAATACAATTGGGCTAATCGTTAGGGCGTAAATACAAGAAAATACTATACTAAATGCTATTAAAGGTAGTGTTACGATTAAGTTAGCTAAATTGTCAGCTAATATATCAGTAAGCTTTCTAGTAAAAGCTACACTTCTTCCAGTATCAATAAACAAAGGATTTTTTAGCAGACTAAGGTGTTTAATAATTTCGTCTTCTAAATGAGACTTATAATATATTTTTAGGTCAAGCCTAATATTTTCTGTTATAATTCCTAAAATTACTAGTGCTATAGAAAATCCTATAAATATATAAATAAAATCAACGTTTTTGTCTATAAGTTGAGCTAGTACATAACTTAGTCCAATACCATTAATTAATGCGTATATCATACTTATTATGATGGTTAGAGCTATTTTAGAATATATATTTTTTGTGTGTAATTTTAATTTGTTTTGTGTATGCATATAATCTCTCCTCTCTCTATCTTTATATTTAAGTTAATTATCAATTATTTCTTACACATCTTATTATTTTAAGTATAATTATACACTACTATTTTTTTTTGTCAATATCTTTGGCACGAAAAAAAATAAATTGTAGCTTTGACTAAATAGTTACAATTTATTTCGTTTAATTTGGTTGATTTTACTAAAATAACAATTAAAAATATTTTCTTCCTCGTAAAAATCATAATCACCATCATATTTATTTGCTATATCTTTAATCATCTTAATACCTTAGCCCCATGATTTTTACTATCAGCTTTTGTTGTATTTAATTTGGGATTATTTTTCAATGCAGAATTTAAAATACTCTTTGATGATTTTTATACCGATATTGGTATAAAAATAATAACTGCTATTATATACCAGTTTTAGCATAAGTTTAGAAACATTAAAAAAATTAGTTAAAGTACACTTGTATGTGCGTATAATAAATTTGGAATA
>JAWXUY010000208.1:0-3535 GCA_044425885.1 bacterium
AAGAACATTAAACTATATGGATGAGAAGGCACTATCGGACTTATATCTTAACTATGGTCTAAAAGTGGAGATTTTTGCATTAATATTTACATATTGTTCAGAAGTAGATAAAAACAATGTTAACTACGCAAAACTTGTTGCGATTAATTGGATTGAAAATAATATAACTACAACTGAGAAAGCGGAGGCTTATTTAAAGGCAATTAGCTACCATAAAATTATATTGTCATATATAGGCTCAGAGAAAAAATTAACTATCGTTGAAGAAGCTATGATTAATAAATGGATTATAGAGTACGAGATGCCAATGGATGTAATAGAGAGAGCTTGTGAGATATCTATAAAGAATGATACTGGAGGCTCTTTAAGATATATAGATGCTATACTTAAGAATTGGTTTAGTAAAGAAATAAAAACTCTTGAAGCAGTAGACAAAGATAAAGAAGACTTCGATAAAGAGCATGCTAAAAAAAATAATACTAAAAAAAATAATACTTACAGTAAGCCAAAGAGCTCTTTTTTTAACTATACATCGTCTGAAATAAGTGACGAACTGTTGGAAAAAATTAAAAACCAAAATTTTAATTAACTTAATAACTTATAAAACTAATAGAGGATTTAATTTATGAAATATGATAAATACGAAAAGTATGAAACTCAAGACCAAATTATGCATAGAGAAGTAATGAATGAATACGAAAGGTTACAGAAGATAGCAAGTAATAAATTAAAAGAAAGAAAAGAAATTTGTTATAAAAAATGCCCACGTATAAAGGAAATAGATAATGAATTAAATAAAACAGGTATAAAGATTACAAAATTAATAATTATAGCGGATAAAGAGGATAAGCTTAAATATTTGGAAAAAATAAAAATGAGCACTCAAAATTTAAACAAAGAGAAAAGTTATTTATTAAAATTAAATGGTTTTAATGAAAACTACTTTGAAGATATATACTACTGTAAAAAATGTAAAGATAAAGGATATATAGATAACCAAAAATGCGAGTGCTTTGGTCAAAAAGTAATTAATAAATACTATGAAGAATATGATATACTAAAGGTTTTAAAAAAATCTAGACTTTCGGACTTTAATATTGAATATTATTCAAAAGTAAACTTAGAAAAATATAATTCAGAAAAATCACCTTACGAATGTATGAGAGATATTATATACCCAAGAGTAATGAGACTGATTAATTCTTTTGGGCAAGAACCACAAAATATTCTTTTTTCTGGAACTGAAGGATTAGGAAAGACTTTTTTATGTAGATGTATCGGAAATGTACTTTTATCTAAAGGTCACTCGGTTATATATATAACTGCTTATAAAGTTTTTGAATTACATGAAAAACGTAAGTTTTCTAAGCCTTTATCAGAAATGGAATCCAGAATACTAAATATGATATTACATGTAGAATTACTAATAATAGATGATTTAGGTACTGAATTTACAACAACACCTAGTCTTACAGAATTTTTTAATATTATAAATACAAGATTTGAATCAAATAAGTCTACTATTATATCAACTAATTTAGAGCCTATACAAATAAGTGAGAACTATAGTTCAAGAGTTTTTTCCCGAGTATTTGGTAATTATGAGGTGTATACATTTATTGGGGAAGATATAAGATTTATAAAAAATAAAAAAATAAAATAATAAAATAAAAAATTATACATATTTGATATTTTTAAATTTTTTGGAATTAAGATTTAAAAATACAGCTAGATATGTATAATTTTTTATTTTTAAGATATAAAATATTTAATGAGTTTCGTCTATTACAGGCTCTTTTAAGAAATAACTACCTAAGCCATCTTCTGAATCATCTGAGATTTGAGTAAAATACTTGCAAGAATCTAAATCAAAATCTTTCATTTTTGAAGTACCAGTGAGATAAGTAAGTAAAACATTTTCGTTATTAACGAATAGATACTTTAATAACCTGTCGAAAGCTTTTACTTCTTCTCTTGTAAAATGCTGATTAATTTCAAATGGATAAGCCCACTCATTTATTAAGAAAATTAAACCAGTTATTTTTTTAATAGCACGCATTCTTGAGATATTGTCTTTGCCATCGAAACCTTGAGTACTTTCCCAAGTAATGTTATTAAGACCAACTTCATATAAGATAGTGTTAATTATGTTGTCTATAAATAAATCAAACTCGTTTTTGTTGTCTATATTGCCCATAAACTGCGTTTCTTCAAAGATATCTTTAAAATTAAGAGATATTACTTTGTATTTTTCTTTAGGCGTTTCTATTACTTTGATATTTTCTTCAGTAGTGTACTTGTTGCTTAAAAGAGTTTCTATCATTTTTAATCTAAAAGTTTTTCCAGTCCCTTCGGCTTTAGTAACACAAACATGTCTATTATATAGCTCTGGATGCTCAATTGCTTGCATTAAATTTTGCATAAAAGATTGGTCTTGTTGAAAATCTATTACTTGATATTTACCAGAATTTCTATATTTTATGTAAGGATTTATCACCATTCCGTTATCTAATTTGCGTCTTACTTGTATTTTATTATCTTCATCCATTTTAAAAAAACCTCCATAAGTATAATTTAAATTTATTTTTATAATTTAATATACTTATAGTTTAACATATTTTTTGGGTATAATCAATAGTATATTTAAATAAATATTATTTTTTTAATATATGTTGTATATAAGATTAAAACTGTTAATCTATGTACACTTGAACAACTTCTAAAGCTATCTCGTTTGCTGAATTATATAGGTCGCTAGTTGCTATTCTCACAGTTTTTGATGATATTCTGTTATATATTTCATCATATTGTTCTTTTGTAAAACTATTAAAGTTAGATGTTTCTATAGGAAGAAGTACATCTCCTGTTTCTGTACCAAGTATATTTAATTCACCACCGTTAAAAGTATTAGTATAAACACTATCTATAGTGTTGTATAAAGAATTATATACATTTTTCATTGAAGAAGTAATTACTGTAGACGATTCTTCAGATTGGTCAACATCAACTCCTATAACTTTATTATTACTTATTTCGGCGGCCTTCATAACTGAGGCCCCAGCTCCGCCAGCACAGGCAAAAATAACTTCAGTTCCATCGTTATACCAAGAAGAAGCTTTAGAAACTATATCAGGAGTTGCATCATAAGTGCCTAAATAAGTATACCTAATATTTACCTCGCCAGCGCTTAAATTTAATTCTCTTGAGGCGTATTCTGCCCCATCTATAAATCCATAACCAAAATTAATAACTGGCGTAACCGCTATACCGCCCATAAATCCTAATTCTCTATAGCCGTCCATTACAGCAGAATATCCTGCTAAAAACCCTGCTTCTTCTTCTTTGTATAAAATACAAGTTGTATTTTCTGCGATAGTAACAGACTCATCTTTATCACGTGGCTCAGAATCCAGCATAATAAAATTAACGTCTGGATGACTATTCTGTAAACTAAATACAGCGTATTCAGACATATAACCAGGTGTAATTATAACTTTAGCCCCGCCTGATATAGCAAGCTCTATATTAGCTATAA
>JAWXUY010000209.1:0-3520 GCA_044425885.1 bacterium
ACTAATAAGTCCTCTACTTCTTTTGTTACATCTTCTATTACCCCTAATATAGCGTCTTCCTGCTCGTGCTCTTGAATAGTATAATACCTCATTTGCTTTAAGCCATTTTGGTTATCATCTTCTAAAAAATATGTATTTTTAATATCCTCAAGTGGATTTGTTTTTAAAATATTTAATTTATAAAAAAATAAGTCTTTCTCTATTTTAGAGTTATTATTATCATTATTTATCTCAAGCATAGAATAAACTGCTTGTGATATACTAACATTTGAAGCTCCTTTTATATACTCAAAAGACCCTACCCCTATATTAAGTAGCTCTAATATTTTGTCCGTCTTATTTGAATTTCTTATCATATTTTCTTGCTGTAATTGCTCTATTACATTTGCTAGGTCATCTAACTCTTTTATATTAGTTCTTGGCAAGCTTATCTCACGTCTAACATCGTTTTTTGAAACTGCATCACTTAACTTTATAATTGGATTAGCAAAGCGCTTCCCTGCAAAATAAGATATTATAATACCACTTATTAAAGATATACCAAACATTGTAAACATCGAGTGCCAAAAATCGTTAGTAAAATAAGTAATATTCTCTAAGTCTACTAGCCCAACAATCCATATACTTTTCCCCTCAAAAGGTGTATTATTAGGATATATATTTAATTTCTCAAAATACATACATATACTAGTATTAGCTAATTCATCTGGTTTATACAACATTGGATAACAATCTATTTCATGTCTATCTAAATTTATAGGTTCTAGTAATATACTATCTGAATTATTATTTAATAATTCATTCTGTATAGAGCCATTTAACATAATTGGCTTAATCTCTATTGACTGTTTTCCGTCAACTATCATATCTTTTTCTAAATCTAATATCTCAGCAAACATATAGCCGTATGAGCCTAAATCTCCAAATTCATCACTTGGTAAAAATTTATATAAATAATCCTGTGCAATTTCTACCCCTACAACCCCTATAGGATTACCATTTTCATCTAATATCGGCATTGTATATGTAAGTAATAAAGAGCTTGTGTCCGAAATATCTTGTATAATATTCCAATATCCTAAGTATTCAAGATTTTTAGTAGTTTTAAGAGCCTCTATAGGTGTATCAAGCATATCTATACTATTCGCTGTTAGCTCTAAGGCGTAGCTCCAACTTCTTGATAAAGAAAACCCGTGCTCTTTTGAAATTTCTGTAGAGCCTTTTACAAGCATTAGATTATCTGTTGTTATAGCTTGTGTCAGATAATTCTCACTCTTTAAATAAAGTGTTGAGTAATTATACTTCATATTTTCCCCGTCATCTAATATTATAAATCCACCTGTTGTTCTTGTTTTAGAAATCATATCTATTAGATTATCTACGTTACTACTTAAAAATTGTGTTTTTTCTTCTTCTGTTAAAGTTGAAAGTGACTTATTATCTTGCGTTAATTCTATATAATTTTCTGATATATTCTCACTAATATCACTAATATTCGCCCAACCAGCATTCATAAAGCTTTCTAAATTACTTTTTCTATTCTGTACTGTTTTAGTAAACGTATTATAAGAAAAACTCTCTATCTTACTTGTAATATCCGTCCATATAATAGTATTAAGAGAAAATGCTGATTGCAAAATAATAACAAACATCAAAAGAAACAGAATATTTGTAACTATAGAATTTTTTTTCATTTATATTCACCTTATTTCTTATCTTAGTCTAATTTAGTTTATTATTTATTTATTTATTTATTTATTTTCTTCTAGTATCTTATTTATACTTATTTCAAATCCATTATACCAGCTCTTAAAGCTTTCTTCGCTTATCAACTGTTCTATCACTTCTTCTTTATTTACTCCCAAGTCTAGCTGTTCTTTTAATTCTTTCATAGAATATTCTAGTATATCTAATATACTATCTGCAATTACATTCCTTGTGTCATAACTTCCATTAAAAGGCTTATTTGCGTAAAACTCATACTCTGGGAGCATATCGTTATATGTTATTCTTATAGATTCTTGAACTATATTTGAAGTATCATATATTGAATATTTAGGCATAACTTCAAGCACGCTATTATATGATAATGCATTATTTTGCACTGGCATATATCCTGTAGAAACTGCAAACTCAATGTTATATTCTGGTGATGTAAACCATTTCAAAAACTCCACTGCTCCAGCTTCTCGAATTTCTTCGCTTTTTGTAACTAGCATTCCTGCCCCTTGTTGCACTCCTACTTTTTTCCCGTCTTCAAAATAAGGATATGGCAATGCTATTCCTTCTATATTATAGGCGTCTATCCTACCTAACTCAACTTGTTCTGGAAAGTAGTATACGCTTGAGGTAGAGCCTGCGTACATCAATAAGTCCCCTGATTTTACATCATCTGACCTGAAATTACCATATGACACGTAGTATCCTTTAATATATGGTGTTATATAATAATCCCATATCTTCTTAGCTGATTCTTCCGAAAGTCCAAAAGTTATATTATCATAGTCACTATAGTCATACATTTCTTCCCCTAATTGTTTAGCCAAAACTAACATGAAATTAGCTTCCGAGTCTATACCAAACAATGCTTGACCATCGTTCGGTATGTCAGGCGTTTTATCGTCTGTCCAATTATAATATATCTCCCCTGCTTCTGCTAGCCCTTCCCAGGTCTCCAAAAGGTTTATGTCTATACTTGTTTCTTCCGCAAATATCTTGAAATCTGTCTCGTTTATGAATAAAATCTCTGTCGATTTAGCCACTGGTAAAATCTTAAGGTTACCCTCGTTACCAAACCTTCCTTCTTCTAAAAAATCTTGTCTAAATAATTCCATCTCATCATTCGTTAAATAATCATCTATATTCGCCAAAATCCCCATATCATTCAGTACCAGTGCTGTGTCGCTATATGCCGAAAAAATATCTGGCATATCATCTACTCCAACTTCTTTATTCGCTGATGAAATAAGTGCACTCGCCAAGTCAGATACTCTACTGAATGAATATGCGTCAACTTGTATATTCTTCTCAGCTCCCACAGTCTCATTGAATTCTTTAATCATATTATCTAGCATATCTTTAGTATTCCCATTGTAGTAGTGCCACATTGTTAGCACTACTTTCTCTGAGTTTTCATTTGCATTTACATTAGAATTCGTACTCAATCCTTGACTAGTCTCAGTATTACATCCGTTTAATGAAAATGCACAACCTATCATCAATGTAGTCATTAATATCAGTTTTTTACTAAATTTTTTTAGCATATCCCCTCACCATTTCTTTCCTCTAACTATATATATAACGCTATATAACAAAGTCTTTAGTTTATTATACATATTTTTTTTATAAAAGTCAATATATAAAGAAATTTGTGTAGGGTAAACGCATAAAAAAATATTTACTTAATATATAATATTCTTTTAAGTTTTATTATACCAAAAAAATTAAAACTAATGGTGTAGTCGTGGAATTTTATTTTATTTTTGGGCGGTAAAGAGTCATTTAATTACATATTATTACC
>JAWXUY010000210.1:0-3511 GCA_044425885.1 bacterium
TTTATTTTTATCTTATTTTGTTTATTTAATCTTATTTTAATCTTATTTTAATCTTATTTTAATCTTATCTTAATTCTAAATCACTGTTATATTTCTTTGAGATAGAAATCTCTAGATTACCATTTCTACATCTTAGCTCGTCAATAAATTTTTTCTCTAATTCATCATCTACTAGAGTAAGCTCATATTTTAATTTAAATAAGCTCCCCATATTAGAAGTCTTAACAGAAGTTAAAATTGCTTCACTAGTATATTTTGATATTAAATCATCGAATATATGCGAGTAATCTAAATCCTCTGGAATAGTTATACTTAATATTTTTTCATCACGGTTGTTTTCGCCAAACGTAGTTAGAGTTAATAACATATTTGCTCCGCTTATTAAAAATACAAATATAACTGCAAAAAATACGTAGCCCATACCAATGGCAAGTCCAGTACCCATTGCTAAAAAAATAGCTCCTATTTCCTTAAATGTACCAGGTGTAGACCTAAATCTAACCAAACTAAATGCTCCTGAAACAGCGACTCCAGCTCCTAAGTTACCATTTACCATTAATATAATAGTAGTAACTATAGATGGGATTATAGCAAGAGTCATAAAAAAGCTTTTAGTATATTTTGTTTTGAATGTGTATAACAAAGCTATTATAAAACCAAGCACGAGTGAAGAAACCAAGCAAAAAATAAACTTGTCAAACTCTAGCGTAGTTTCTAAGGAACTTAGAACAACACTCTCTAAAATACTATCAATGTCCATACAAAATTCCTCTTTCTCTTATATCTTTAAATTTTCTAATCTTTTAAATCTTTTAAATCTTTTAAACCTTTTAACTTGCGTCTAACTTACGAAATTCTAAATCATTACTAGCTTCGTGTAATTCCTCTATCATCTTAGGTAGTATAAATTTCTTATACCCTGTACCATATTTAGAAAAAGACGCTTTATATATTTTATTTTCACTAAAGAAGTTAACTAGCCAAAAAGGTAAACCTGTAGGCGTTTTAACTTCTAGTAATACTAAATTTTCATCTAGTATTCTGTCACCATAATTTTCTTTAGAAAGAGATATATCATAATTTCTCATTCTTATATTATGGTCAAAAGTAACTCTTAATTCTGGGTCAACGTTTCCAAAATAGCCTTCTCTTTCATAAGCTAGAAATACGGCTGGTTCTAGGTTTTCATAGTGCTCTAGCAAATAGTCAAGCTCTTTAGATATTTGACTAGGTTTAGCAAGCTCCTTACCTTTTACTAGGTAGTCAAACGCTTGTTTTTTGGTAGTAGTTATTCTACGCTTATAAACAACGCCGTCATATTTTTTCTTAATTTCTATAAATACTTTTTGGTCATCTGTTACTGCCCCATAACTTCTTACTCTTAGTTTTTCTTTGTAATTTGGTTTATCTAAAGAGTTTCTTATCAGTAAAAAAGATGGCGTATCGAAATATATGTTACTAATATTATACCAGCCATAGTCGTCTAGTTGCATATGCTCTTTCATAACTTCTAGCAATTTATTATATTGCTCTTTTGTTATAATATATTTTAATTAATATCTTTTAAAAATCATCTGTGCCATATTCCAAAAATACTCCTTTCTTATAAATTTTTAATTTAATTTATTAATTTATTTATTTATCTTATAGACGTATTATATATTTCAAACCTTAAATAAACTTTAAATAATTTATTTAATTTAATTTATTTTAATTTTTATTTTAATTTTGGTAATTTATGCTTAATTTATCTATATATTCAAAAGCTTTTAGTTCTTTAGCATCTAAATCTTGATTTTTAAAACTTATTGCGTTTAATTGACTATTGTTATAAGTATTATAATAATAAACGCCTTCTGTTAAGTCCATACAGCTACTATACAGCGTTATATCATTTTTACCTTGTGGAGTTATAACCGACCCATCTACCATTGCTACGTTATTAAATATATGAAATATTTGCATTATATTTATATTTTTAGCATTCTTTATTACGGCATCTCTTAGCAATACGCTCCTTACAAATCTAGAAGCAGGCGTAAAATCCCCCACAAGCCCAAGTAAACTCGTACCTTGACCGAGTGCATTAACTGTAAAGTCTTCTAATTCTAGTTGTTCTACTTGTTTAAAAGAGAGGTTAATGTGCTGTGATAAGTTAGTCATATGCCAGTTAAAATCTGGATTGTTAGTGAGCACTCCTACTTTATTGTCATAAACATTTAAGACTATTTTAGAATTTATTTCAGTTTGCTCAACTACTATACACTCCCCTATTTTGTCAGTAATAATATAGTGTAGCGGGGCTGGTGGAGCATGTTTGCTTATAGCCTCGCTTGTAATTATAACGTTTTTTAGGGCTTCTTTTACTTCACAAACGTTTTTAAAATTAGAAACAACCCATAATAAAAAGTTGTAGTTCGGCACACAAGTTTTAGTTAAGTCTAACTCATCTTGTTTTGGAAATTTAGCATTATTTGGGAAATTAAGTCCAGCGCAAGCTAATCCTTTTTCGTTCATGACATCGGCATAAGTTGGGAAATTGTTAAATATAACACCCATGCCGAGTATAGCATATTTGTTAGTATTTATAAAACTAGTTTCTGAGTTGGTTGCGGTATAATTTCTTGGCAAAAACAATGGCATTTGCCCAAACGTATATTCTAAATCCATATTTCTTCCAAAAAGTTGGTGATTATTTGAAGTTTTTAAAGTCAAAGCTGTACACATAATTAAAATCATCTCCTATTATTCTTATTTTATTTTTAACACAATTCTATTATTTTATTAAAACGCAAATATATATATTAATACTGTCATAGCTCCAGCCATTCCTATCGCTATTCCAGCCAAAGCCCCCTCAGTCTCTCCTAATTCTATAGCCTTTGCAGCACTTATCCCATGTCCAGATGTTCCCATAGCTAGCCCTATCGCAACTGGGTTCTTAAATCTAAATACTTTTATAAGGTATACTGATAGCAATGCCCCAAGAGTCCCGCTTATAACTACGCATGAGATTGTTATCGGAGCTATACCTCCTGTCTTTAATGACAAGTCTAGTGCTATCGGAATAGTTACAGATTTTGGCAACATTCCCATTGTTATACTCTCATCTAGTTTGAAAAACTTCGCAAGTGTATAGATTGTTAGAACAGACGACAATGCCCCCATAAACGTGCTTATTATAATCGGTAGTACGTTTGCTTTTAGTATTTTAAGCTTATTATACATTGATAGTGCAAGTGAAGCTGTCGCTGGTATGACCATCAAATTAACTATATCTCCTCCTACTTTATAGCTCGCTATAGGAATATCAAATATTAGCAAAAATGCTATTATACTAACCATTGCCACTATAAAAGGTGACAAAAATGGGCTTTTTACTCTGTTATACACTATACCTCCAAATTCAAAAGCCAAAAACGTAAGCACTATCCCGAAAAATGGTCCTTCTAATATCTCAGACATATCTCATTATTCCTTTCTTAAATTCTATAATTTATTTATTCTTAAT
>JAWXUY010000211.1:0-3476 GCA_044425885.1 bacterium
TGTAGTTTGGGGCTTGCTAGATATAATAGCTATTTTCTCACCTATTAGGCTGTTCATAAGAGTAGATTTACCTACATTTGGTCTTCCTATTATAGCTACAAACCCTGATTTAAAATTATCATTATTAGTATTAGTATTAGTATTATTCATTTTTTCTCCTAGTTTATCTATATTTTATTTATTACAACTTAACACCATTATCTTAAAATATTTAAGTTATTTAAAATAATATCTTGTTTGGCAAACATTTCTTTTTCATCTTCTGGATTCATATGGTCATAACCCAAAAGATGTAGCATACTATGGACTACCAAAAAGCACAGCTCACGTTCAACGCTATGATTATACTCGTTAGACTGTTCTAGCACTTTATCAATGCTTATTATAATATCACCAAGTAAAATTATACTACCTATAGCGTCATTATCTTTTAATAACTCTAATATTTCTTTATCCAAAATAGGAAAAGATAAAACATCTGTCGGCTTATCAATCCCTCTAAACTCTTGATTAATTTTTTGTATATTTTTATTGCCCACAACTGATATACTTATCTCTACTTGTTTTACAAAATTTTGTTCAAAATTTTCTAATTTAAAAGTTTCTAATATACAACTATCAATAAGATTTAATAAATTATCATCGAGTATATAATCTGTAACATTATCAAAAAGTAAATTCATATTTAAAATCCTCCTAAAATTTAGTACTTTAACATTTTTTTTAATTATTATTTTGGTATTCTTTTATTTCTTGTGCTTCTTCTGGCTCGTCTTTAAGTTTTACTGGTTTTTCTATCACGTTTATTTCTACTTCCTCGCCTATTTCTTTTATTAATTTCAGAGTTGTAGTTGCTACTAATTTGTCTTCGGAAGTCTCGTCATAATGTATTTTCTTTTCCAGTATATCTGAAGAAAAATCTACGCTTGTAACTATTTGTTGACTTATAAGATTTAAAGCTTGTTGTTTTGCATCTTCTTTTGAGTACACCATTTTTTCTTGATTATATTCTAGATAAGTATCTTTTATAATTATAAATGGTAAGGCGTAGTTTTCACCTAGTTTTAATTGCGTTACACTGGTAGTTTTGTCATAATTTATAAAATTAACTTCCTGTGATATAAAATCAAAGTCTTTATTAAAAAATTTAAATTTATAGTCAACGACTTTTTCTTGGGTAAAGCTTTTTGCGAGGTACTCATAAGGAATTTCTACTTGAAAAGTTGTTTCTATCACGGCTTTTATTAGAGCTTCTGACTTTGTGGTATAACTGCCAGTTATTTCTTCTCCATCTTTTAAAAATAACTCTCCCGAGACGAGTATATCTCCTTTTTGTATAACGTCATTTTGCTTCACTAAAGGTGTACCGCTTTTTGTTGATATGCTATGCACTATCCCTTCTTCGTCAGAAGTAATATTACTAGCCATAATATTATTATCGACAACAACTATATTATTATTAATATTTTCAGAAATATTTATATTTACGCTTGTTCCTTTTACCTGAATGCTTATCCATGAGATATTATCAAAATTATTTTTTATATCTGTTTGGAGCTGTTTTGCATCTAAATTTTTCTTTAAAGAGCCTAAATAAAAATTATTCTCCTCGCAGTATTTTAATATCTCGTTACTATCTACTTCTTTATTACCATTTATATTTATAGCCCAAATAAAACCTGAAAAGTAATATAATAAAGCTATAAACATCGCTATGCCACCAACCAAAGCCCCACGTCTTCTATTCTCAAAAACATAAAACCTAAATCCGTATTTCGATTTTATCTTATATTTACACCCTGTTTTTTTCCCAAATTCCTTTAATTTTTTAAAGTCATCTATATTTACTCTACACAATACTCCGTTTTTAGATTCTTCTATCTCTGACAATATAATATTTTTATTAGCGCATAAATTCAAAAAACGTTCTATAGCAAAACCACTAATTTCTATAATAACATATCCTTTTAAATAATTCCACAATTTATTTATTATATTTACCATAATTTTCACCAATTTTTATTTAATATTTTTATTTAATATTTTCTTATTTAATATTTATTTAATTTTAATACTATATATCAAACTCAAATTTTATTAAATTGCCTTTTATTAAAATTTTATTTTTATTTAATTCTTTTAGAACCATTTTACTTCCCTCTATTTGAAATTTACCTATTTTCGTATTTAACTTTATAAAGCTATCCGAGTACTCTAATATATTTTTAAAATTTTCTATTAGTATTTTAGAATTACCCACTATGGTAATTAAAGGCATATCTGAGATAATTTCTGTTATTTCTTCTGGGTAAAGACTTTCTATGCTTTTAGAAATACTTTTAATTATATTCTTGCTCAAAATAAAACCCACTCTCCTTTATAAAATTTTTATTTAGTTAATCTTAAATTATATGTAATTACGTCCTCATTTATAACTAATAAGCGTATAAAAAAAGCGTTTTAATCTAATTTAACTTAAATTTAAAACGCTTTTTTTAATATTACTATTTTACATATTTTGTGCTATGTATTTAGTAGAATTTATTATAATCTCTAGTATAATATTTTCTAGCTCATTCTCTGAGTACATATCTCTAATTAACTTATCTAATCTTCTATCTACTCTAAAAATAGTAGACGTATTGTGGTCTAAATCTCTTTTAAGAGCATAGAATTCGTTTTTGTATTTTAATAATAAAACTCTTGAAATATATTTTACTATTATTTTAAATGATCTTAGTTTTATTAGGCTTAATAAATACCCTTTATTTCTACCTTGTATTTTTGTATCTGCAAGTTTCTCTAATTTTAAAAATAACTCATCTGCTGCGCATTCTTCAATACATTTTAATAACTTGTCAGCTATAATATTAAATATATAATAAGTTAAGTCTATTATATGTCCTTCGCAGTAAAACTCTAACTTCTCACTATATACAACGTTATCTAGTAAGCAGTCTATAGCATAGAAATCTAGGTTATTTTCACTTAATTCAAATTCAGATAACAAATCTAACTTTTCTTTATATTTTGCTTCAAGTGTATCTTTCATATTAAATTTTAATATATCTATCTCATTTTGGTCTATCTCAAGGTTATTTAACTCCTTAATTACATTTGCTTCAAAAAACTTAATAATATCTGTATTATTTAACTTAAATTTATTTATATAATTCATTCGTTTAATTATATAATCTACTTCGTTTATTTCATCGTGGTTTTCATGATTTGTTATAATTCTTAAATTCCTATCTATATCGCCAACTTGTTCTCTTTTATATAAAATAGAGAATATCTCATTGAAACGTTCTTGAACTCCTTCGCAAACTACAGTTCTTTCTTTTAATCCAAAAACGTCTAGTGTAAATAATTGGCGTTTGAAATCACGGTCATTTTTTAAGTTACTATCTTTTAGCAATAAAATTATACTGCATTTTCTTAATATAGAATAATTAATATAGTGAGTTTTACTTATT
>JAWXUY010000212.1:0-3469 GCA_044425885.1 bacterium
TTCTTTATTTTATACATATCTGCGTCTGCGAGTGCTATCAGCTCTGTAATACCTACGTCTTTATTTTCATTTTTGTCTTTCCAGATTGCCCCGATAGACATATTCATCGCATACTTATTTTTTAAGTCAAGTCTCATATCAGTAACTAGTTTTAAAAAATCACTCTTATCAATATTCGTATTTTAAATTATTAAATTACTCTTATCCCTACTCTTTTTTAGTCCATACTTCTCTAAGTCCCATTTTATACTCGCTAGCTCGTTTTCCAAGTTATTCTTATAATTTTGTGATTTATTCTTATAAAAAATTTTCTTTATTCTATACATATCTGCGTCTGCGAGTGCTATCAGCTCTGTAATACCTACGTCTTTATTTTCGTTTTTGTCTTTCCAGATTGACCCGATAGACATATTCATCGCATACTTATTTTTTAAGTCAAGTCTCATATCAGTAACTAGTTTAAAAAAATCACTTTTATTAAAATTCGTATTTTCTATTATTGCAATAAACTCGTCACCGCCAAGCCTAAATATTGGCTCATTAATATAAGAAGATAATAAATCTCCTGCCCATTTGATTAATAAATCTCCGTAGTCATGCCCAAGCTTGTCATTTACCCTTTTTAAGCCGTTTACATCTGCGTATATTATACCTAATTGAGTAGGCGGTTTATCTTCTAGCTTAGATATAATAATAGAATACTGGTTTCTGTTATATAGACCTGTTAGACCATCAATAAAGCTCATCTGTTGTAGCTCTTTAATCATATCTCTTTTTTTAATATCGTTAATAATAAACGCTGATACATTATCTAGCAATTTGTAATTATTAGTTTTATTCTTTTTATTATTCATACCCAAAAATCCCAACACTTGGTTATTCTTAATTAATGGCTTTATAACAAAATCATCTATATTTTTAAGATAATCTCTATATTTTTTATCGGATTGAATAAGTGTTTTGTCGAATTTATCATCTTTCTTTACATCTTGTATATTTAATACGTCTTGCTGTTTGAAAAGCTTAAACCAATTCATTATAATATCTAAGTTTTTAGATTGCATAATATCTCTTTGACTTTGGACGTTTGGTATGCAATATTCATATGTATTACTAAAAGTCTTTCGGTCATAATTTATCTCAAAAATGTACACACGGTCTGCGATATAAAAATCAGCAATAGTTTCAAGTAGTTTATTGATAGAATACTTTATCTCGGACCCTTTTAATAAAATAGTAGCACATTTGAGCATAGCCTTATCTATACTTAAAGTTTCCTCTAATTCCGCAACCTTTTTAGTTAATTTATTATTAATTATACGTTTTTCTATCTCATTTACTGTAAAAGCACCTATAGTTTTTAATAAATAAAGGTTATTTAAGTTTTTCTGTGGATTTGTCATACCGATGAAACCAAAAAACTTATTATTTTTATATAGTGGAACTGCGATAATATTTTTTATGTGTTGACTTGATAGTATTTTATACTCGATAGAGTGCTTGTCTATATCGTCTAGAGAGTCTATATAGAGCTCTTTATTTTTTACCAGAGCATCATACCATATGTTAATAACTTTTATGTCTATTCTCGGTATAATAGGCATATCTTCTTGATTATTATAGTAGCTCTTTATTTGTTTATACTCAAAAGTACAATATAAATAATCGTTATTTTTATCTATTTCAAATATATATGATTTAGATGCATGGTAATAACTATTAACTGTTTTAAGTAATATGTCCAAAGACGCTTTTTCATCTATTTCTGTTACCAATATTTTAGCGCATTGTAAAATTGCTCCCTCTAATTCCAAACTATTTTTTAAATCATTATTTAAATCATCAACCAAATAAATCAACACCTCCTTACAATATAAAATTATATAAAATTTATTTTATTTATTATAACATAAGTTTTATATAATAAGCAACTATAATAATTAAGAATTAGTTTAGTTTGAATTCAGAATAGTCAACTTTAAATAAAAAAAAGTTGACTATTCTTATGCTATATATTATAATAGCGTTAATTAAATATAAAGTATGTGTAAATAGGAGATTGATTATGAATGGTAATAAGAAGTTTTTGATTACTGCTGTTTTGATTTCAGGGTTATTGAGTTATTTTTTTAGTGTTTATAACGTCTTTATTGAAAGACTGACTGCTGAAAAAGAAAATGGTGAGATTATATCATACCAAAAAGAAGTAAAGTATCCAGTTGAAACGCTTAACTCTTTACCAGTTAACGAGTTATACGATATATTTGTTGAAAATGGATTAGACGTGAGCGAAGTGATGGAAATTTTTAATAACGACAAAGATGAGTTTATAGAATATTTTGGGAGTGAGTTTGAGTTGCTAAGTGAGGGTCTTACAAGTAGGTCTGATATGAGATATTTTGAGTTGGCGGAACAAGTAAAAGTAATATATGATAGTATTGTTATTGAGGGAGATAATTAAGATAAGTATGGCGAGTAAAACTAAACAGTCTGTTTTAAAGATTTTATATAATAATTTAGATAATAATAGCAAGAATAAATATGTATCTGGTAATGATATAGCAAAAAAATTAGATGTTAGTAGGAATGCTATATGGAAGAACGTTAAACTTTTGCAGGAGGAGGGTTATAATATAGAGAGCATTAATAATAAAGGCTATAAGCTCATTACAAATACAGATATTTTATGTAAAGAGGGGGTAGAATATTATTTAAATAATAACTTTTTTGACGTAGAGTACTTTAGTAGTATATCATCTACGAGTGCTATGCTTAAGACTTTTGCAGAAAAAAATTATATATCAAATGTTTTAGAAGGTAAAGTTTTTTTAGCCTCTCACCAAACTAATGGAAAAGGAAGACGTGGGCGTGAGTTTTTTTCACCAGATGGAACAGGAGTTTACTTTAGTATTTTGTTAAAACCGAGTATAGCACCGAGAGATACAAACTTAATTACTATATTGTCGAGTATAGCAGTATGCGAGTCTATAGAGGAAGTATTAATAAACAACACCAAGAGTAATATAAAACCTCAAATAAAATGGGTAAACGACATTTTTATAAATAATAGAAAAGTAGGGGGAATACTGACAGAAGCATCGCTTACGTTAGAGAACCAAGATGTTAACTATATTATTTTGGGTATAGGCTTAAACGTTTATAAGCCAAGTAAAGAGATAGGTTTTCCAGAGGATATAAAAAATATAGCAGGCTATATGTTTGAAGACTACAAAGAGGCTGAAGTAAATGACTTTAGGAATAAATTGGTATATAAGATTTTAACAAAATTTTATAGCTATTATAAAGATTTAGATTTATATTTAGATAATAGTAGTAGAGTAGTATTAAATAAATATAAGGGATTAAGCTGTATTTTGGATAAAGAAATTGTTATAAAAAGAGGGGTTAATGCTGATATATGTAGGCAAGGTAAAGTAATGGATATAAGTGAAGACTTTAGCTTGATGGT
>JAWXUY010000008.1:0-19383 GCA_044425885.1 bacterium
ATATTTTTTTCGGTCTTCTGATATTATATCAAGATTAATATTAAAAATTTTAGAGATAAGAGTACGAGTTTTTGTAATCAAAAGAATATTTTCTGTACTAATAACAAGGGTATTGCTTTTTATTTTTGAGTAATAATTAATAATGGCGGTAAGCTCTGCAATATTAGAAGAAGTCTTGTTATTAATAATGCTTAGAGCCTCACTTTTTACACTTGCTGAAAATGACATAATTTATCACCTTTTAAAATACTATACTATTTCTTTGCATCTTTGTCAATATCTCTATGAGTAATAATTGCACTATGCTCTGACTTTTGGAAAGAGTTAAATAATTGGTTTGCGAGGGTTACCGAGCGATGTTTGCCTCCTGTGCACCCTATAGCTATAACCAGTTGATTTTTTCCTTCTTTTATATAAAGAGGTATTAAGAATTCTATCATATCCGTTAACTTTTGTAGGAATACTTTGCTTTCATCGAATTTCATCACATATTCGCTAACGGGAGGATTATTACCAGTTAAATACTTTAGCTCCTCTATATAAAACGGATTAGGTAAAAACCTTACATCAAATACAAGGTCAGCATCATTTGGCGAACCATACTTAAAACCAAAAGATAAGACAGTAAGCATAAGACTTTGGAATTGCTTATTTTCTATAAAAATATCATTTATTTTTTCTTTGAGTTGCCTCGATAAGATATAACTTGTATCTATAATATAATCTGCTTGCGACTTAATATCTTCTAGTAAAACTCTTTCTTGTTCTATACCAGTTATTAATCTCTCTTTTTTTGCGAGAGGGTGCGACCTTCTAGTTTCTTTATAACGCTTTAATAAAACATCATCTGAGCTATCTAAATATAATATCTCTAACGAAGAAGTTTGCTCTTTAAGAGACTTTATAACCAAAGAGAAATCTTCAAAAAGCTTTCCTCCACGAATATCAATTCCTATCGCAACTTTAGTAATATCAGAGCTTGAACATAACTCCATAAACTTAGGAATTAAAGACGGCGGTAAATTATCCACGCAGAAATAACCAATATCTTCAAAAAAATTTAAAACACTGCTTTTGCCTGCCCCAGACATTCCAGTTATAATAACACTTTTCATAAATAAACTACCCTCTCTTTTATTGTATTTATTGTATTTATTGTATTTATTATAATATTATCCAAACTTTCCTATTATCCGAATTTCTTCTTCTAGCAAAATATTAAACTCCTCTTTAACTTTTGTACGTGCTAGATTTATTAAACTTAAAACATCATTGCAAGTAGCATTATTGTCATTCACTATAAAACCACAATGCTTTTCTGAAATAGATGCACCACCTATCGTATAACCTCTTAGACCTGCATCCATTATCAACTTTCCTGCAAAATTATCTAAAGGACGCTTAAACGTGCTACCTGCACTCGGTAAATTAACTGGTTGTTTTTCTGTTCTTTGACGATTAAACTCCTTCATAGTAGCTGATATATCGCTTTTTTCTGCATAATTTAATTTCAAAATAACTTCTAATACAATTAAGCCTTTTTTTAGAATATCACTATTTCTATATTTAAAATTACACTCTTTATTAGATAGCTTCACTATTTGATTACTTTTAGTATTTAATACAATAACATGAGTAATAATATCTTTTAGCTCTGAGCCATAAGCTCCAGCATTCATACATACTCCACCGCCTATAGTCCCTGGTATACCAGAGGCAAATTCAAGTCCTGAGAGCGAATTCTCATAAGCTTTTTTTGCTACAAGAGATAATAAAGTTCCAGATTTAATGCTTATTACGCTCTTATTATTTTCGTCAAATTCAATACCTTTAAAATTTTTAGATATTTTTATAATAACTCCGTCAAAACCATCATCTGAAACTAATAAATTACTGCCATTACCTATAACATAATAATTTATGTTATTTTGCTGGCAAGTAGATATAGCCTCTTGTATTTGACTAATAGAGTTGGGTAATACTAAAAAATCTGCATTTCCACCAATCTTAAAAGAAGTGTGTTTTTTCATCGGCTCACTTTTCAAAATTTGTTCCTGTGATAAGAATTTTGATAATAGCTCAAAAATATTATTATTATTCAACTTAGCAATCCTTTCTAATTTTAATTTAATTTTAGATTTTATTAACTTTGCATATTAGCTAACATACTAGCCCCTATAATACCTGCACTATTCCCTAAAACCGCTGGCGTAACTTTATATAATTCACGCTCACCGCTACAATAAATTTGCTTCTGCACTAACTCTTGAATGGGGTTAGTGAGCTTGGTTTTTCTAGCCGAAGCCCCTCCACCTATACAAACAATACTCGGCTTAAAAATATTATATAAATTAATAATGCCATAAGCCATATAATTATTAAATCTGTCTATCACTTGTTTTGCTACTTCATCACCTAAATCATAGGCATCAAAGATATTAGCACCATTTATATTATTAATGTCACCGCTTGCAAGCTCTAGTATTTTTGTAGAGATGTTAGAGTCTGCATTTATAATTTTTTTGGCGTGCTTTATGATAGCTGTTGCTGAGCAAAAGGTCTCTAAACAACCAGTTTGCCCGCAAGTACAAGCATCTCCGCTTGGGTCTACTATCATATGCCCTAGCTCTGTTTCTCCTAAAATAGACCCTTTTAGTAAGCTTCCTCCTACTATTACTCCTCCACCAACTCCAGTCCCAACAGTGAGCATAATACAATTAGAATGCCCTTTCAAACTACCACTAAAAAATTCCGCAACAGTAGCACAATTTGCATCATTTTCTAAATATATTGGTAAATCATAATTAATATTCTTTTTTAATTCTGTTTCAAAATTAGTGTTGCTAAACTTAATATTATTGCAAGTGACAATAGTTTTGTTTTTGCTGTCGATAAGCCCAGTTGAGCCTACACCAATCGAGCTAATATCTGCTAAGCTTAAATTTTGATTTTTGATTAAATCTAAACTAAGACTTGCTATATCTTTTAATATCTTGTCTGGATTGTCTGCGATAGTAGGAGCTGTTAGAGTTTGGATAATCTCACAATCCTTGCTCACTAGACCTGCCTTAATAGAAGTACCACCCAAATCAACGCCTATGTAATACATCAATCACACCACCTAAATTATTTTTTTATTCTTCTTCACTTTCGATACTATTTTGAAGTCTTTCATTAAGGTCAAGAGCGGCATTATAGCCCATTTTTTTCTGTCTTCTACTTACCGCTGCTGCCTCACAAATCATCGCAAGGTTTCTACCTGGTCTAATAGGTAAAGTCTTTGAAACTACTTTATTACCTAATATTTCCGTGTACTCATCTTCCATTCCGAGTCTATCATAAGATTTACCCTTTTCCCATTGCTCAAGATTAATAATTAAATCTATTACTTGCGTATCCATAACAGATTGAACCCCAAACATTTGTTTAACGTTTATAATCCCTATACCTCTTAGCTCTATAAAGTGTCTAATAACTTTTGGACAACTCCCTACAAGGCTATTTTGTGATATTTTCTTAATCTCTACTGCGTCATCTGCTACAAGTCTATGCCCTCTTTTTATAAGCTCAAGTGCTGTTTCGCTTTTACCAACTCCACTCTCTCCCATTATGAGAACGCCTTCGCCGTAAATATCTATAAGTACTCCATGCATTGTTGTACGTGGTGCTAATTGAACTCTAAGCCATCTGATAGCATCACTTAAGAAGTCCGTAGTTTGTTCATCTGTTTTTAAAACTGGTATACTATAGTTAGTAGCAATATCTAATAACTCTGGGTCAAGTTCTATACCTCTACATACTACTATACATGGTACTCTTTCAGCACATATACGCTCAAATCTCTTAACTTTGTCTTCCTGTGATAATATATTCATATAAGAGCTCTCTACTCTACCTATAACTTGTACTCTTTCAGATGAAAAATATTCAAAAAATCCCGCTAATTGTAATGCTGGTCTGTTAATTTCAGGGTGTTTAAGAACTCTCCCCTCTATACTAACTTGTGGGTTTAAAATCTCTAAATCATACTCTTTAACTAACTCTTTAATCTTAACTGAATACATATTCCTAAAATTCTCCTTTTGTTTTTATATTTATATTTATATTTATATTTATATTTAATTTATATTTTATTTATTATTAATAATAAGATTATATTAACAGATATATAATCTATAGTCAATACATTTCAGCATAATTTTCAGTAATTTTGAATATTTCGAGCACTGTTGTTGCGATTTATTTATATAAACGATTAATAATTATTAGTTAAGATGATATAAATATAACACCGTCTTTAACTGCATTTTAAAATTATATTATTAAATAGTGTTTAGGAACAAAAAAACACCACGCTTTAAAAAATATTAAAGTGTGATGGTTTAATTTAATTATTTAATTATTTAATATCTTCTGAATTGAAGTTACTGATTGAAGTTACTTAATTTTAGATACTTACAGTAGTATCTTCTCCTAAATATTTTAATAATACCCCATCATCTATTTCAAAATTTGGATATTCCATTTTTAGAGCTCTTTTCTTTGGTTATTTTGTATTTGGTATTATTATATACTATTTTGTTAAATTTTGAAAGTATATCTTTATCTATACATAAAAATATCTGTAGCAATGCCATATAACTATTCATATTAAATCATATTAAATAAATTTTCTTGACTTTATTACTATTTAATATTATTATTATTATATGAATATATTTTATTAATTAATATGTAAATATAATTATAATAAATAGAAGAACAATCATGAGAATAAGAATAACCATAAGAATAACCATAAGGAATATGTATTATTTATGAAAAATACTCTTAATAATTTAGAAACACCATCAACCATAGCGTTACCCAAGCAATACTTACTCAATATGAAATCAATGCTCGGTGAGGACGACTATAATAACTATATAAATAGCTTTGGTCAAAATTATAAATCTGGTATTAGAGCTAACTTACTAAAGACTACCCCAAACGAGTTAAAAGAATTATTAAATATTAACCTAGAAAATATAGCATGGTGTAATACTGGATACTACTTCGATAACTCCACTACTAGACCTGCCAAAAGTTTCTACTATCACGCTGGACTTTTTTATATACAAGAGCCTAGTGCTATGAGCGTAGGGGCTATGCTACCTATTAATAAAGGCGATAAAGTGCTAGACCTATGCTCTGCTCCGGGTGGAAAATCTACTCATATAGCCTCTAAGTTAAATAATACTGGTCTAATAGTCTCGAACGATATAAGTACATCAAGATGTAAAGCGGTTGTTAAAAATATAGAACTGCAAGGCATAACAAACGCTGTTATAATAAACGAGAAACCTATAAAACTGGTAGATAAATTTAATAACTTTTTTGATAAAATAATAGTCGACGCACCTTGCTCTGGAGAGGGAATGTTTAGGAAAGATAAAGAAAGCGTAAAAAGCTGGACAGAAGATAGCCCTTTAATATATCACTCTATACAACTGGAAATACTAGATAACGCCAAAGATATGCTTCAAAACGGCGGTATAATAGCCTACTCTACTTGTACTTTTTCACCACTAGAAAACGAAGAAACTATATTAAAATTTTTAAATCAAAATAATAACTTTAAATTAATAGACTTTGATAAATCTAACGGATTTGAAGATGGTCAAGCTAAATATGTAAATAAAGACTTGCTAACGGATAGTATTGCTGTAAACGTGGATAGCATAAGTAAGACAGGTCGTTTATTTCCACATAAAGTAGAGGGAGAAGGTCACTTTTTAGCACTTCTTCAAAAGATGGATAATAATAGTAATAGCGATAGTGGTGATAGTGATGGTGATATTGGTAGTAGTAAAAAATTGCCTAGTAGTAAGTTGTTAAGCCAAAAAGATATACCAGACTTTGATAACTTTATAAAAGAATATGTTAATATAAATAATATAAATAAAGAGTTGCTAAATAATTTATATGTCCATAATAATAGCCTATTCTCTATACCTATGGGCATTAATTTAGATAAGATTAGAGTTATAAAAAGCGGATTTTATTTAGGTGAACTGAAAAAAAATAGATTTGAACCATCACAAGCATTTGCAATGGGAATAAAGCTAGATAACTTTAATAATACTCTAATTTTTGAAGCGGATAACTCTGATGATAATTTATGTATAGAAAGATATCTAAAAGGGGAAAGCTTTGTAATTCCAGATAAAAATAATATAAATATTAAAAATGGTTGGTGCTTGGTGGCTATTAATGACTTTCCTATAGGGTTTGGGAAAGTACAAAATAATAGACTAAAAAATAAATACTGCGTTGGCTGGAAAATTTAATAATAGATTAATAAGCGAGGGAAATTTATGGATTTTTTACCGATAAATCGGGAAGACATGAAAAAAAGGGGTTGGGACGAGCTAGACTTTATTTTAATAACTGGTGATGCCTATATCGACCACCCCTCATTTGGGGCAGCTATAATAGCAAGGTTACTTGAAAGTAAAGGTTATAAAATAGGTATAATCGCCCAACCAAACTGGAAAGATAGTGATTTAAAAGACTTTAAGAAACTTGGCAAACCAAGATTATCTTTTTTGGTTACAGGAGGCAATATAGACTCTATGGTTAATCATTATAGCGTAGCTAAAAAAAGGCGTGATAAAGATTTATACTCAGCTGGTGGCGAAGGATTTTTGAGACCAGATAGGGCTACTATAGTTTACTGTCAAAAAATAAGAGAGATATATAAGAATATCCCTATTATGATAGGAGGTATAGAGGCTAGCTTAAGAAGATTATCACATTATGACTACTGGGACAATAAAGTAAGACGTTCTATTTTACTGGACTCTCAAGCAGATATCTTAATGTATGGAATGGGCGAGCATCAAATAGTAGAACTGGCTGAAAGCCTTGATAATAATATTCCAATAGACCAAATAACGTATGTAAAAGGGACTATTTATAAGACAAAGACTCTTGAGAATATATACGATGAGTATGTTATGCTTCCATCATATAAAGAGATATGTGCCGATAAAATAGTATATGCTGAAAGCTTTTTAAAGCAATATAATAATACAGACGCTATACTTGCAAAAATATTGGTAGAGCCTTATGGCAATGACACATATGTAATACAAAATAAACCTTCTATGCCTCTAACAACAGGAGAATTTGATAACTCATATAGCTTGCCTTATATGAGAAACTATCACCCTGTATATGAGAAAGATGGCGGAGTTCCAGCGATAGAAGAGGTTAAATTTAGTTTAATTTCAAATAGAGGTTGCTTTGGAAGTTGTAACTTTTGCGCTTTAACGTTTCATCAAGGTAGAGTTGTGCAAGGTCGAAGCCATCAATCAATACTAAAAGAGGCAGAAGAAATGGTGTGGGAGCCAGATTTTAAAGGTTATATCCATGATGTAGGCGGTCCTACTGCGAATTTTAGAGGACCAGCTTGTGGCAAGCAATTAACACATGGAGCTTGCCAACATAAGCAATGCCTATTCCCAACGCCATGTAAAAGTATGAAAATAGACCACAAAGACTATAGCATATTACTAAAAAAACTAAGAAATATTCCAAGAGTAAAAAAAGTATTTGTGCGCTCAGGGATAAGATATGACTATTTACTAGCAGATAAAGACGATAGCTTTTTTAAAGAGCTTTGTGAGAATCATGTAAGCGGTCAACTAAAAGTAGCACCAGAGCATATATCAGATAAAGTACTTGATAAGATGGGCAAACCCTATCGAAACGTATATGAGGAGTTTGCCAAAAAATACTTTGATATAAATGACCAAATAGGTAAAGAGCAATATCTAGTGCCATATTTAATGAGTAGTCACCCAGGTAGCGACCTAGAATCGGCTATAGAGCTTGCGGAATATTTAAGAGATTTAGGTTATATGCCAGAGCAAGTACAAGATTTTTACCCAACCCCAATGACTTTATCAACTTGTATGTATTACACAGGGCTAGACCCAAGAGATATGAGTGAAGTATATATTCCAAAAAATCCACACGAGAAAGCAATGCAAAGAGCGTTAATTCAATTTAGGATACCTAAAAATTATGATTTGGTGTACGAAGCTCTAAAAAAAGCTAATAGATTAGATTTAGTTGGATTAGATAAAGATTGCTTAATAAAGCCTAGAAAATTCAAGTATGATAAAGATTATTATGCTAAAAAAGATAGTAGTAAATCTGGTAATAATAAGTCTAGTAAGTCTAGTAAGTCTAGTAAGTCTAGTAATGCTAATAGTAATAATAGGTCTAAAAGTAATAATGCTAAAAATAGTAATAGTAAGACTAGTAATAATAACAGTAATAATACTAGCAGTAGGACTAATAAGCCGAATGGCAATAAAAAAACTATTAGAAATACTCACAAGAAAAAAAATAAATAGTTAAATAAAAATAAAAATAAAATAAAAATATATAATATAGATTAGGAGATAACGATTATGACAATTAAATACATAGATTCACAAACAAATAATATAGTGCTTTTAGCACCTCTCGAGATACACGTAGCTGACAGAGAAAAAGCTCTTTATGTTACTAAAAGCAGTGAAAATACTTTTTCTTTTAGTATAGATTTTACTGACGAACGCATCTTTAATTCTGTTTGCAGTGAGTTATACCAATATGAAAAGCTTGATTTAGTAGCTTACCTTGGAAATTATGAAATACATCATTTAAATATATAAATATTAATTTAAGAAAGCGAGAAAATTTAAATATATGGGGATTATAGCTAATTACTATTTGGTAGATGATATTAGGTTAAGCACTCTAAAAAAACATGAGTGTTTCGCTGAACTTTATAATGACGAAGAAATTGAATATTGTGACATAGATAAAATATGGCAAGGTCTACACTTCTTATTAACAAGTAGAGAGTACCCCGAGTATAATCAAGAGGTCCAAGAAGAATATAGTAAAGATGTATTTGTCTTTGGAGAAGAACTGATGTCAAATAGTGAACACGCTTTTTATATACCTAAAGAAAACATAGCTAATATACTAGAATATATAAATAAAATAAATTTTGAAGATTTAAATTTTAATCCAGAATTATTTAAAGAATTTGATATCTATCCTACTATATGGGACGAAGATAAAGAGTTATTGTTAGAAGAATTAGAAATGGGCTTTAATGAGCTTAAAGATTTTTATAACCATGCAAAAGAAATTTATAAAAATATAGTAGTGCTTATAGGATAGGATAATATAGGATAATATAGGATAGGATAGGATAGGATAAGAATAAAGTAAAATTAAAAACTAAAATATTGTTATAGGAGGACTTTTTAAAAAATGTCTAGTTTACCAAATTGTCCAGAGTGTAAATCTGAATATACGTATGAAGACCAAAATATGTTAGTATGCCCAGAATGCGCTCATGAATGGATACAAGAAGAAGAACAAGAACAAGTTATAAAAGACGTAAACGGGAATGTATTAAATACAGGAGATAGCGTTGTTGTGGTTAAAGACTTAAAAGTAAAAGGAGCTTCGGGGTCTATTAAGATAGGCACTAAAGTTAAAAATATAAGATTAATATATGATGCTCCAGACGACCATGATATAGACTGCAAAATAGACGGCTTTGGAGCTATGAAGTTAAAATCAAGCGTAGTAAAAAAAGCTTAATAAAATAAATTTTAAAATATTAAAATAAATATAGATTTTAGGAGGAAACTTTTTAAATGCTAAGTGCTAATAACGTAAGTTTAAGGCTCGGAAAAAGAGCTTTATTTGAAGATGTAAATATAAAATTCACAGAGGGTAATTGCTATGGCTTAATAGGTGCTAATGGAGCTGGTAAGTCTACTTTTTTAAAGATTTTGGCTGGACAAATAGAAACTAGCACTGGAGATATAGTTATATCAACAGGCGAAAGAATATCTTTTTTACAGCAAGACCATTTTAAGTATGATGATTTTAGCGTTCTAGATACTGTAATAATGGGAAATAAGCAACTCTATGACATTATGAAAGAAAAAGATGCTATATATATGAAAGAAGATTTCACTGATGAAGATGGTATTAAAGCGGGTGAGCTGGAGCAGTTATTCGCTGATATGGACGGCTGGAATGCTGAACCAGATGCTGGAAATTTATTAAATGGTCTCGGTATTCATACTGACCTACACTATCAACTTCTTAAAGATTTAACAGGTCCTCAAAAAGTAAAAGTGTTACTAGCTCAAGCTCTATTCGGTAAGCCTGACATATTATTACTAGATGAGCCTACTAACCATTTAGATTTAATGGCTATAAGTTGGCTTGAAGAATTTTTAATAAATTTTGAAAATACTACTATCGTTGTTTCTCATGACAGATATTTTTTAAACAAAGTTTGTACTCATATAGCTGATATAGACTATTCTAAAATACAACTATTCTCTGGAAACTATGATTTTTGGTATGAGTCAAGCCAATTACTAGTGCGTCAAATGAAAGATGCCAACAGAAAGAAAGAAGAAAAGATTAAAGAGTTACAGGAGTTTATACAGCGTTTTAGCGCCAACGCTTCTAAGTCTAAGCAAGCTACTTCAAGAAAGAAAGCTCTTGATAAAATAGAGCTAGATGAAATTAAGCCTTCTAGCCGTAAATACCCATATATTGACTTTAAAACAAATAGAGATATAGGTAATGAAGTATTAACAGTTACTAATTTATCTAAGACTATCAACGGAGTAAAAGTATTAGATAACGTTTCTTTTATGTTAAGCTCTGAGGATAAAGTAGCACTTGTAGGCTCAAACGAGCTAGCTAAAACTACTTTATTTAAGATATTAGCTGGTGAAATAGAGCCAGATGAGGGTGAATTCAAGTGGGGAATAACTACTTCTCTCGCTTACTTCGCAAAAGACCACAATGAAGAATTTGAAAGTGATTATTCTATTGTAGACTGGCTTATGCAATATTCACCAGAGCAAGATGTAACTTTTGTAAGAGGTTTCTTAGGTAGAATGCTTTTCTCAGGTGAAGAAGCACTCAAAAAAATAAACGTGTTGTCTGGGGGAGAAAAAGTAAGATGTTTATTCTCTAAAATGATGATGAGCGGTGCTAATATATTAATGTTCGATGAGCCTACTAATCATTTAGATATGGAGTCGATAACTGCTATAAACAACGCTTTAATAAAATTCGGTGGTGTTTTAATATTCTCATCTCAAGACCATCAAATAGTCCAAACTACCGCTAATAGAATAATGGAATTCACAGAAGGTGGTTTAATAGACAAGAAAACAACTTATGATGAATATTTAGAAAATGATGAAGATGCTAAAAAGCGTCAAGTGTATCAAGTTATATAAAATAAGTAAATTTATAATAAAAGGCTATTGCACTTTAAACAAAAGAGCAGTAGCCTTGTTTTTATGTTTAGTATGTTTAGTAATTAATTTATAATATAGATATATCTTGTCCGTCAGCCTATTCCATAGTCCTATCAGCAGGTCGAACTGTCTTGAAATAATCATAATCTTCTAATTTACCAAACTAATCTCCAAAAAAATATAAGGCTTAACATCAAAAATAACTTGTTCAAAAATCTTATTATCTTTATTATTTCATATTGTTAATATTAAATATAAATATAATATATTTTTTTGTATTTATAACTATACATACACTATAATTTGTTGTATAATGTATATATATGAAGAAAGGATTGCAAAATATAAATTTTGTTAATGGTTGGGATAATACACTATGATAAGATTAAGCCAAATAGATGAGGAATTTAGCATATATAATAAAAATATAGTGATTGTTATGGGTATAAATCCAAAAACAAACTATCTTATAGATTTATTAAATCATCATAAGATTAAAATAAATTATATATGCGATAGTATTAGTAGTGGGAGTAATAGTAAAATATTTAAAGATATCGAGGTTATTTCACCGACTAAAATGTATGAGCTTGTTGAAGAAAAAAATAAAATAGCTGGGGAAGATAAGGTTGTTATACAACTAGGAGTGGATAACACCGAAAAAAAATTAGAGCAACAGCTCATAGATATAGGGGTAAGCGCTGTTATTTCTTTTGAGGAGGCTTGGCAAATTCTAAACGCCATAAATAAATTTAAGTTACTAACTAAAAACCCTGATATGATTTTAGCACATAAGCCTCTGGCATTTGAAAAAAGAATAATTGATAGGAGATTTGAAGCGTTTAACTATATGGCTAGTAGCTATTTATTAGAGCAGTATTTATTTGTATGCTCTATGGAAAAAACTGGAGACATAACATTGATGGAGACGTTTATAAAAAATCATATACCATGTTTTTTTGGGTTACACACTCCAGAAATATTAAATAAAAATCTAATACTTACTGCTGATAAGAAAATTAAAATTATTTTGGGCGTGCGTGACCCGATAAGCCAGAATTTGTCTTTTTTGTATCAACATCTAGCAGAGCCAGTTAAGTTTCCATTTATATATCATTTTGATGTGGACGTTGATAATTTTTTCAAAAAAGGGTGCGACGTTCAAAAAGTGTTTAGTGGTGCATTTGACAATTTTAATAATAAAAAGCATATTGACTATATTGATAATTTTATGAATAGATTTAAAGAAAACATTATAGATATATCCCAATACCCTTTTGATAAAGAAAAGGGGTACACTATAATAAAAGAAGATAATCTAGAAGTATTTATATATCAACTAGAAAAGCTTAATGACATAACAAAGGAAATATCGGACTGGGTAGGGCAAGCCTCTTTTAGTGAGCTTGTTATAGGGAATAAAGCTAGTGATAAATGGATATCTAAATCGTACGAGCAAGCGCAAGAGGAAATTACTTTTTCAAAAAAATATTTTGATAGATGCTATAACAGCGATTGGATTAGACATCTTTACTCAAAAGATGATATCAAGATGTTTAAATCAAAATGGAGCTCACATATTAAAAACTAATTAGTAAACTAATAAGCTATTTTTTTCCTGTATACATATGTTATAATATGTTGTATAATTTATTTATATTATTATTTAACTGGTGGTGATACTATGAAAAAGATGAAGAAAGTTCTTAGAGAAGAATTTGTTACACAAGATGTAATCTGTAATATGTGCGGTCTTGAGATTAAAAAAAATGAGTTTAATAAATTATACGATTATGTTTCTGTTAGTAAACAATGGGGATACCTTTCTTCATTGGACGGTCAATCCCATGAGTTTGATTTGTGCGACTCTTGTTATACTAAAATTATAAATAATTTTAAAATAAAAATAAATTAATAATAATTTAAGTTTATTTAAGTTTATTTTTTAATTTAACTTGAAATATTTTAAAATTTATGATATAAATAATTAATTAATAAAAAATTATAAAAATTATATTTGGAGGAATTATTTATATGCAAGATTATGATTTTACTAGTTTAGAAACAAAATGGAGAAATAAATGGGAAGAAACGCCTGTTAATCCTAAAAATACAGACAAGCCTAAATACTATTGCTTAGATATGTTTCCATATCCATCGGCAAATGGTCTACACGTTGGACACTGGAGAGGATACGTGCTTAGCGATGTTATAAGCCGTTATAAATTACTACAAGGCTTTGAGGTTCTCCACCCTATGGGCTGGGATGCTTTTGGGCTTCCTGCTGAGAACTTCGCTATAAAAACAGGTACTCATCCTGCAACAGCTACAAAAAACAGCGTAGCTATATTTAAGCGTCAGCTACAAGATATCAGCGCTATTTATGATTGGGACGCAGAGCTTAATACTACAGACCCTAATTTTTATAAATGGACACAATGGATATTTTTAAAGATGTTTGAAAAAGGACTTGCTTACGAGAAAGAAATGCCTCTTAACTGGTGTCCTAGCTGTAAAGTAGTGCTATCTAACGAAGAAGCTACAAACGGAGAATGTGATAGATGTTCTAGTCAGGTTACTAAGAAAAATCTTAGACAATGGATGCTTAAAATCACGCATTACGCAGAGCCTCTTTTAGTAGACTTGGATAAATTAGAATGGCCAGAAAAAGTTAAGAAAATGCAGGCAGACTGGATAGGTAAAAGCTACGGAGCTGAAATAGACTTTGAAGTGGAGTCTATTAACCCTAATGCCAGTGCAAACAAAACTAAAATAAAAGTATTTACTACTAGACCAGACACTCTCTATGGGGCTTGCTTTATGGGACTTGCTCCAGAGCTTGATATTATTAAAGATATAGTAACGGACGAGCAAAAAGAAATTGTAGATAAATATATTTTTGATGCTAGCACAAAATCCTCTGTCGACCGTGTGACTGGAAAAGATAAAACTGGTGTATTTACTGGAGCTTACGGCATTAATCCGCTTAACAATAAAAAAATACCTATTTGGATTTCTGACTATATTTTAGCCGACTATGGAACTGGAGCAATTATGTGTGTGCCTGCTCATGACGAAAGGGATTTTGCTTTTGCTAAAAAGTTTGATTTACCTATTGTGCCTGTTATAAAAAGCGATAGTCAAGAAGATAGTAGTGATAATACTTTAGAAGAAGCTTTTACAGATGAGGGAGTTATGGTTAACTCTGAGCAATTCAACGGTATGCCTTCTTCTGAAGCTAAGCAAAAAATAGCTGACTATTTAGAAGAAAAAAATATAGGTAAAAAAACTATTAATTATAAATTACGTGATTGGGTATTCTCAAGACAACGTTATTGGGGCGAGCCTATCCCTCTTGTACACTGTGAAAAATGTGGGACTGTTGGGGTAAAAGAAGAAGATTTACCTATAGTACTTCCAGATGTAGAATCTTACCAACCTACTAGCACTGGTGAGTCACCTCTTTCAGCGATAGATGACTGGGTAAATACTACTTGCCCTAAATGCTCAAAGCCAGCTAAACGTGAAACGAATACTATGCCTCAATGGGCAGGTTCATCTTGGTATTTTTTAAGATATATAGATGTAAACAATAAAGATATGATAGCTAACCCAGAAGCTATTAAAAAATGGTTGCCTGTTGATATGTATGTTGGAGGTATAGAGCATGCTGTACTACACTTATTATACGCTAGATTTTATACTAAATTCTTAAAAGATATCGGAGTTGTAGAATTCGACGAGCCTTTCTTAAAGCTATTTAATCAAGGTATGATAACTAAAGATGGCGCTAAAATGAGTAAATCTAAAGGAAATGTTGTATCTCCTGACGAGCTTGTTTTAGGTTACGGCTGTGATGCTCTTAGACTATATGAGCTTTTTGTTGGACCACCTGAATTAGACTGTGAGTGGGACGATAGAGGTATAGACGGGACTTTTAGATATTTAAATAAAGTTTGGAAATTTGTACACGAATATAAAAATAAAATAGTAGAGCCTAGCGATGAGCTTATAAAACTACGTCACAAGATGG
Organism: bacterium; assembly: GCA_044425885.1. Classification (GTDB taxonomy): domain Bacteria; phylum Bacillota; class Clostridia; order Lachnospirales; family CAG-274; genus Tyzzerella. Next base: position 15,382 of record JAWXUY010000008.1, read on the forward strand.
TCTACGAGATAACTCATAGATTAGAGGCTCTTACTCTTAACACTGTCGTTTCTGGATTTATGGAATTTACTAATAAGATTATGGCAGAAGCTAAAGCTTTAAATGGCGTAGATAAAGATACGCTTGAAACTCTTATTATATTACTTTCTCCTTTTATTCCACATATGGCAGAAGAATTATGGGAAACTATTGGAAATAAAGAAAGCGTATTTAAAAACTCTTGGTGTGTTTATGACAAAGAAAAGATGAAAGATTCTTCTATCGAGATAGCACTACAAATTAATGGCAAAGTAAAAGACGTTTTATTAATACAAACAGACGCTTCAAAAGAAGAAGTTTTGGAGCTTGCTAAACAAAAACTAGAAGACAAGCTAGAAGGTTTAAATATAATAAAAGAAATATACGTTCCAGCTAGAATAGTAAATATAGTAGCTAAATAAAAAATTAAAAAGCCTATTAAATTATAATTAAGATAATAGGCTTTTATTTTTATTTTATTTTATTTTATTTTTAAGTTTCCATAATTATAGGTAATATCATCGGACTTCTTTTTGTTCTTTGCCATAAGAAATCTCTTAGTGTATCTTTTATTAAAGTTTTTATATACGCCCACTCATGTATTTTCTTACCCTCACATGATAAAAGTGCTTCTTTTATTACTGCCCTCGCTGCCGACATTAATTCCTCAGACTCTCTCACATATACAAAGCCTCTTGATATTATATCTGGTCCTGAAATAAGCGTTCCTCTAGACCTTTCCATTGATACCACTATTATCATTAAGCCGTCTTGAGATAATAATTTTCTATCTCTTAGTACTATATTCCCTACGTCTCCTACTCCTAAACCGTCTACAAGCACTTGCCCTGATGGAACTGACCCATTTATTTTAGCATTACCTTTACCAACCTCTAATACATCTCCTATTTCCATTAGGAATATATTTTCTTTTGGCATTCCAAGTGATATTGCTAAGTCTTTATGCGCTTTTAAATGCTTATATTCCCCATGAACTGGTATAAGATATTTTGGTTTTACTAATGCATGTAGTATTTTTATTTCTTCTTGTCTAGCGTGTCCTGATACGTGTACATCTTTTAGACCATCGTATATTACATCTGCGCCTTTTAATAACAATTTATTTATTACTCTATATACATTTTTTTCGTTTCCTGGTATCGGTGATGCACTTATTACTACTCTATCCGAAGGTTTTATCTCTATTTGTTTATGCTCTCCTTGAGATATTCTTGAAAGCGCTGACATCGTCTCACCTTGACTACCTGTCATTATTATTACTATTTTATCTTCTGCATAATTCTTTATCTCTGATATATCTATAAATAAATTACTAGGAGTTTCTAAATAACCTAATTCTGTTGCTGTCCTAACTACGTTATTCATACTTCTTCCCATTATTATTGCTTTACGGTCATATTTTACTGCGCAATTTATTACTTGTTGAATTCTATCTATATTAGATGAAAATGTCGCTACCATTAGTCTTTTACCAACCGAATCTGCAAAAATCTCATCAAATATTACACCTACATTTTTCTCACTCATAGTAAAACCTGGTAACTCTGCGTTTGTACTCTCACATAAAAATAATAATACTCCTTGTTTACCAAGCTCTGCAAATCTTTGTAAATCTATAGACTCACCCTGTATAGGCGTATGGTCTATTTTAAAATCTCCTGAATGTACTATAATACCTACTGGAGTAGTTAAAGCTATCGCACATGAGTCCGCTATACTATGTGTAGTTCTTATAAATTCAACTTTAAAGTGCTTACCTAACTTAATAGTATCTCCTGCCGAAACACAAACTCTATTCACTACCTCTATTATATTATGCTCTCTTAGTTTGTTTTCTACTAGTCCTAGTGTTAGCTTTGTTCCGTAAATAGGCACGTTTAACTCTTTTAAAAAATATGGTAATGCCCCTATATGGTCCTCATGACCATGCGTTATTGCAATACCCTTTATCTTAGAATAATTCTTCCTTAAATAAGAAAAATCTGGTATAACTAAGTCTATACCTAACATACTATCTTCAGGAAAAGCTACACCGCAATCAATTATAATAATCTCGTTATTATATTCAAAAGCGGTCATATTTTTACCTATTTCATGTAACCCACCTAATGGGATTACTTTTAACTTTAAACCTTTACCAGCCAAATTATTATCCTCCATTAATATATTTTATATTATTTTTTTATTTTTTATTTTTTATTTTTTTATTATTTAAATTTTATTTTTTATTTTTAAAATTTTATTAAAACCGTAAGTAAGTTCTAAATAATAAATTTTTAGTTTTATATATTAAATAAAATACTAAATAAAATTTTAATAAACAAAAACTGTCAAGGTTATTGTAATTATTTTATATTTTAGACTCTAATATTTATTATTTAAAATTTCATCTCATAATCAGTATCATCATTTTCTTGTAAAAGAACTAATACTTTATTATATTCATTATCGTCTTCGACTGGTGCATATATGGCTTCGTCTTCATCTTCGTCTTCATCTATTTGTTTTAATATAAAAGCTTCTGCTTCTTCATCATCAAAATCTTCTGCATTTACAACTAATAAATACTGAATATTATCTACGTTTATACCATCTATAACAAAGCATTCTACTATATTCCCATCTTCGTCTACCATGTCTATAGATTCATATACGTCATCTAAACCATCTAATAAATTCTCTAAATTATCAAATTCTTTACTCATATTGACCACAAACCTTTCAAGTTTTATTTATTTTATTTACTTTATTTACTTTATTTCTTATTTACCTATACTATCTAAATATCCTTGTAATATAAATACCGCAGCCATTTTGTCTATTACATCTTTTCGTTTTTTTCTGCTTAAATCGGCTTCTAATAGACTTCTTTCAGCTCCCACTGTGCTTAATCTCTCGTCCCATAGGATTACTGGTATATTTTTAAAACTCTTTTCAAGTTTAGCTTTAAATATCTCAGTTTTTTCTCCTCTTTCACCGATTGTATTATTCATATTTTTAGGATAACCCAAAACAATCTTCTCTACCTGATATTCTTTTAAGATTTCTCCTAATCTAGTTACACTTTTATTTATGCTTTCTTCGTTATCTCGTCTTATTATTTCTAATCCTTGTGCCGTCCAACCAAAAGGGTCACTTATTGCAACCCCTATAGTTTTTTGCCCAAAGTCAAGACCTAATATTCTCATATATATCACCTATTATATTATTATACTAAATTTATTTAAATTATAAATTATTCAAATAACTCTTTACTATTTCTTCTAATAATTCATTTCTTTCTATTTTACTTATCATTGTTCTAGCACCTTTATGATTTGTAACATAAGTTGGGTCACCAGATAATATATAACCTACTATTTGATTTATAGGATTATAACCTTTATCAAGCATTGCATTTTTTACGTCTGATACTATAAAATCAATAGTAGATTTTTGGGTAATAAGTGAAGGGTCGAACTTTTGAGTTAAAGACAAATCATTGTTATCCATAAGAATACCTCCTAAGTTAATTATATTTATTATATTTTAATCCGAACGTTACCTACTTCTTTGTATTTTAATATAAATTATATATTTTTGCAATATATTTTTTAATAAAAAAATATTTTAATATAAATTTATTTAAATATAAAATAATAAATTATAAATTAAGTAATAATTTTTTATAATTTTTTACAAATTAGTTTGACATTTTTTTTAAAACATTGTAATATTATAGAGAAAATTTTAAAAAGTGTAAATTGTGTAAGTATAATTATATAAAAAAATGCTATAAATAATTAAAATAATGTAAAAATAATATAATATTTAAAAATTTAAGGAAAAATTTAAGGAGCGTGATTTTTTTTGGATATAAAAAATAATGAATTTGGTGATTTTAGTAACACTTTGGAGTTTAACGACTCTGAGCTTAAATACTTAACCCTATTATCTAATCAATACCCGAGTATTAATAGCGTT